>MHYW01000133.1 GCA_001828545.1 Planctomycetes bacterium RIFCSPHIGHO2_12_FULL_52_36 | reverse complement strand
CCGGGGAGAAAGACCTGTACCGGGTTGTTCCAGAGGTCAAAATATATATGGCTTAAGAGGCTTACGGCGGCACTCATCTTGTGGCGGCTTATATGGCTGACGTCCTTATCCCCTACTATCTGACTCGCCATCTCTGCATGTTGGAGGAAGGTGGGCGTCTCCTCTGTAATCCTCTTATAGGCGTATATCTTGTTCTCTACCTTCTGCCTTTCCTCCAGACCGTCTGTATGTATGGACGCCAGCTTCTCCCCCAACTCCTTGAGCTTGTTTTCCACCTTTTTCTCCAGGGCATCAAAATTCCTTGCCTTTACCTCCTTGGAGCCAAAGAGTTCCATGGCCACGTCCAGAAATTCAGGCTGATTGGAAAGGATATGGGCGTAGACCCTGTGGAAATGAGGCGGCTTCGTATCAATAACAGGGATTACAGAGTATATAGCGGTGCCCTTTTCTAGGTTGCAACTCTCTAAAAGCTTAGCAGAAAGTACCACATGAGTTCCCCAGTCCACAGTATCTCCTTCTTATACAATGTCTTGACAATTAGCACGTTTCAAGTTATAAAACTGGCCGTCTAAGATTTGAGGGTGGCAGGGCCACTCCTGATACTGGTAGTAGGGGCACGGCGCGCCGTGCCCCTACGCAGGTCTTATACCTTTAATATCCTATCTATAATTTTTTAATAGGGCTATTGTCAACAACATTTTTGTCCTGCACGCCCAAAACTAGGGACTAGAGGATGCTTATCTTTTTTCTAAAGTCCTTCTTTGCCCTGATAGTAATAGCCTCTATCTTCTATTACTTTCTGTCCCTCTATTGTACCCGTAAGTTCTTCCGGAAGGGTAGAAATGCCTCCAGTGGGTTCGCTTCCCCTTCGCTACGCTCAGGGTTCTTGCCGCCCGTCACCGTTCTTAAACCTTTAAATGGCATAGAAAAGGGCCTTTATGAGAATCTCTTGAGTCACCTCCAGCAAGACTACCCTGTCTGCCAGGTTATCTTTGGCGTTAGAAACCTTAATGACCCTGCCGTATCCGTAGTTGAGAGGCTCAAGAAAGAACTTCCGGAGAAAGATATTGAGCTGGTGGTCTCTGATAAGATTATAGGCTCCAACCTCAAGATAAGTAACCTGAACAATATGTATCAACGGGCAAAATATGGGGTGATTGTCATCAACGATGCCGATACCAGAGTGAGGCCCGATTATCTAAAAAGGGTGGTTGCCCCCTTTGAGGATGACCAGGTTGGGGGCACCACGTGTCTGTATAGGACGCAGGATAGTTTCAGTTTTGCCTCGGCCATTGAGGCATTCTTTATCAATGGGGACTTCTTACCCTCGGTGTTGGTGGCCAACTACCTGGGGATGCAGTTTGGTCTAGGGGCCACTATTGCCGTGAGACGCAGGGTGCTGGATGAGATAGGGGGTTTTGTTGCCCTGGCCAACTATCTGGCCGATGACTATGAGATAGGGAATAGGATAATCAGTGCCGGATATAAACTCCATCTCTGTGACTACCTGGTGGACGTCGTCCTCCAGGAGGCGGGGCTTATGGAATACCTCAGACATAACGTCCGTTGGGCCAGGACTATAAGGAGTTGCAGGCCATCGGGTTATTTCTTGCGCATCTTTACACGGGGCACCCCATTTTCCATAGCCTTTTTGATAATAACGGACTTTTCCACCTGGGGGCTGGCCCTCTTCTTTGTCCATCTCCTCTCCAGGGTGCTTACCTCCACTATTATTGAAGTGGTCTACCTGAAGGACACTAAGACCTTGTCCCATCTCCTTCTCCTCCCCGTAAAAGATTTTATTACCTTCATTGTATGGTGCTGGGGGTTTGCAGGGAACAAGGTTGTCTGGGGCGAAAATACCTTCTACCTGCTGGAAGGCGGCAAGATAGTAATGGCAGGCGGAGGTGCCGTCATATCCGGCCCTATACCCGCCGTCGGGAGTGACCCTGCCACCCGTCAGAACCAGTGATGAGGTCTGCGTAAGAACGGTATTCTTGCAAGGTAGTCTTCACGTCTTAAGATAAGATTGAGAGGAGAATGACATGGAAAAGAAACTCCCCCCTCACCCTGCCATCTTCATAGCCCTCTATGCAGTCGGTATTCCCCTCTGTTGTTTGCAATTGGTCTCTCCGCCTGCGGCCCTTGCGTCGCTTATGTCTCTCCCCCTCCTTGTAGTTGCAAGTATCTATTATGTGATTTTCTTGGCCAGGTTGTGGGAATTAGCGCAAGTCAGTCCATTAAGGATTAAGAAACCCATCTCTGGTGAGGCAGTGGGCCTGCAGAACGTCCCCCTTTTCAATTTCTACTGGCTCTTTATTTCACACAGGAACCTGGCATTACACCTGAACCACCTGGCAGGCCAGGAGAAAATACCTGTTACATTGGTTACTGTTGGATGTGCATTGGCAGTCAGTATCGTATTATCGCCAGTGGGTTTTATTATCCTGGCCATAACCTATTTCTATTTCTACGAATCTGCCAGGTGCATTGGCCGTAAAGAGAAGTAACACTATGAGACCTCTGAGAAATGAAAAAATGACACTTTAAGTGTCGTTGCAAGTCCGCCTCAGGTGGATTACCACCGGATTAAACAGGAAATATTTGAGTTTCCACGGCCTGTATGCTATATTTCCGCTTGAATGGACTTAAAGTCTTTCTCTGCCAGAGTGACTTTTATACCCTGCTTTGCATCTTGCATACTTCTCTATGCGTTCCTTATCTCCATTGCATGCCCCTCTTTATCCGCCTCAGGCGGATGGGCCGCCACTTATGGTGGAGCAGATGCTGATTGGGCCTCTTCCATCCAGCAGACCACTGATGGGGGTTATATAATGGCTGGTGTGACACGGTCATTTGGTGCCGGGGAGAACGACGTCTGGGTCTTAAAGCTCAGGCCAGATGGGGCAGTGGAGTGGGAGAAGACCTATGGGGGGGTTGACCAGGATGAGGCCCATTCCGTCCAGGAGACCAGTGATGGGGGGTACATAGTGGCTGGTTGGACACAGTTCGGTGTTGGGTGGCAGGTGTTTCGGGTATTAAAACTCAGGGCTAATGGGGCTGTAGAGTGGCAGAAGACCTATGGGGGAGGTGAGGCCAGTTCCATCCAGGAGACCAGGGACGGGGGGTACGTAGTGGCTGGGTGGACGGCCTTGTTCCCCCTCTGGTATGAGGTAGATATCTGGGTCTTGAAGCTCAGGGCTGATGGGGCTGTGGAGTGGCAGAAGACCTACGGGGGAGGTGGTGTTGATTGGGCCAATTCTATCCAGCAGACCAGTGATGGGGGGTACATAGTGGCTGGTTGGACACAGCCCTCTGATGCCCGGTCTCAAGACTTTTGTATCTTGAAGCTCAAACCTTATGGTACTGTGGAGTGGCAGAAGACCTATGGGGGAGATAGCTCAGATTGGGCCAATTCCATCCAGCAGACCAGTGACGGGGGGTATATAGTAGCTGGCAGGACATGGTCCTTCGGTGTTGGGGAGGAGGATGTCTGGGTCTTGAAGCTATGGCCCGATGGGACAGTGGAGTGGCAGAAGACCTATGGGGGAGGTGGCTCTGATGAGGCCAATTCCATCCGGCAAACCCGTGAGGGGGGATACATAGTAGCTGGTAGTACAAGCTACTTCGGTACTGGAAAGGGAAATGCTGACATCTGGGCCTTGAAGCTAGGGGTTGACGGCTCTATAGACCCCTCCTGTAACTTTATTAGGGATACCAGCCTCTCCGGGAAGGACAGTAGCGCCACAGTCAAGGCCCCAAGTATACACTCTATAAACAGCGATGCGTATCCACGAGACTCTGAGGCAACGGTCCTGGATACAAACGCCTCAGTAAAAATCCTGTGTCCCTAGACACCGGCAATGGGGGACAGGTTATAGGAAACGGGGGGATGTCTCTGGCCATTGATATGGCCAATGCTGAAAGTCCAACATGGTTTAGGTGGGAACTACACATGTTACTCGGTAGGCGTAGCTGGCTCATGCTTAATAAAGTGCGACTTGGGGAGTACGACTGCTATAGTCGTTCCTGCAAATACCTCTCCCCTCTCTACCATGATGATAAGAGTGCCTTCTTCATCAAGGTTGTCAGGATTAGGGGCAGGGGAGTGGAGCCACATAAATCCGCTCATATCTGTAAGCCCTAACATACGGAAGGCATGTTTGTCCACAAATCCAGTTTTAGCTTCAAAAGCACAAATGATCTCATTATATACTACCGCCGCACCGTTTTCCTTCCACCATTTGAGCACTCTACCATTGGTGGGGGCCTTAACCGGGACTGACATTTCTCCTTCTTTCAGGCTGAACAGAGACGATTTTAGGAGGTCTTTTGTGACCCCTGACTCCTGGCCTATTACGGTTTCAAAGTCTGATCCTTTGTATCTCATAGCTGAAATCCTCCCTTGCCTGGCAATGGCTCTTTTTCCTTAATGGATAAACCCATTAGTAACTGCTTGTGGTGTGCATTTCCAGGACTTCCATGCTAAGGATGGCCCTCCTTACAAATTCCTCCCTTCCTTTACGGAGATATACATGGCTAGTTACTGTAGAATTTATGGCTTTCCCCCCAAGGCTGGGGTCACCGGCAAGGACCCTCTCAACCGCTTCCACGTAGTACAAGAGCTTAGTCTGGGCGAGTTCGCTGTCGGGTGATACCTCTCTGTCAGTGATCCATACAGAAACCTCGTGCCTTAACTCCCTCCTGCGAGAAATCGCATTGTTGGCACTTGTGGCCTCCCCCAGGATGGTGACGTTTGGGTATCCCAGGCGGGCATCCAGATGCCTGGCGGCACCACCGCCTTGACGGCTTGTGTGGCTACCGCTCCCTAGCTCAATGAAGAAGGACTGGATGTCCTCCAGGGTTACCCCATCCGCCCTCTCCAGTTCTATCTGGTCAAGCTTGGCAGGGAGTTGGTTCTGCAGTAAGGCCTTCAAATTTCTTAATGTGTCTACTAACATGACGCTTTCTCCTGTACCTCTTAAGAAGTTCCTCTCCTGTAAAACAAAAAGGCCCGAAGGAAGGGACACAGGCATATTATGTCTTCCCTCGGGCCTCTTGGAATCCACCTTATCTAGTGGAACCTTCGGTTACCGTTTTTCAGGGACCAGTAATCAGCAGTCAGCAAGATTGCTGATAGCTGATAGCTGATAACTGATTCCTGACTACTGACCCCTGACTACTGACCCAACACCTCTTTGTATAACATGCCTTTCAAAAAAAGTGAATGGCTGGATTCAACAAGTTACCACTGGATTCAACAGGCAAGTTAAAAAATGAGAGGTCAGTCTTAGGCGTAGTTGGCTTACTTAAGTGGACAGTACTGAATAGTCCGCTAATTGGATGGATTCTGTCTTTATCAATCCCTTTACGTTGCTGCTCGTCAAGACCCCCAGTTCCTCCGTTGGGTGATAATCTGGCATCCATCGGGTGAATTCCTGGCACGGTAATATGCAGGGATGAAAATATATCTCCGTTACACCCTGGGGGAGATGCCCCAGTAAATATTTTATATAACCGGCGTTCATGTCCCCGTACTGGAGGAGGCCGTAGACCCTGTCAGTAAAGAGGAATCCCCTCCTGGATAGGGTCTTTTTGCAGTGACGGGAAAGGAGGTAGAAGGTCAGGTAATGGAAGAGTTTGGAAAAGGGCCTGGAGAGGTCTGCCTTGAGGTTTAACAGCAGTCCTTCTCTAGGGAGCCTGAATGCCCTTATCCCAAATTCCTGGGCAAGCCCAATGAGGATACCGAAGACGGTGGGATGGACGTGTACGTTCAAGTGCCCGCTCAGGAAGGCCAACCTGATTCCCGTGGAGAGGAACCTCTCTACCTGGGCCCTGAGTTCCTCCCTCAACTCCCGTTGAGCCTCTTTGCTGAAGAAATACCTCGTCCCGGCTAGAAAGGAGTTATTGGGAAAATTCCCATCGGGGTCTACCAGGTGGGGTATCTTTTCATGGGATAGGACAGACCTTCCCTGGAGGAGGACTATGTGCAGCCCCACGCTCAGCCCTGGGTTCGCCCTTGCCAGTCCCACTGCCTCCTCAAAGGCCCTTCCCGTTGCCATGAGGCTGGCACTGGTGAGTATCCCCTCCTGGTGGGCCTTGATTATTGCATGGTTAGTCCCGCCGGAGAGCCCAAAGTCATCCCCGGTTACGATAAGAATTCGCTTATTCTGCATAAGTAAGGAGTAGGCAGTAGGCAGTAGGCAGTAGGCAGAAAAATCTTTCTGCTTACTCCATAGTGCTTACTCCCTACTATCCCCTAAATCCTCCCCCCAGCCCTCCACTCCTCCGCGCTGGCCCAGAGGGAGATAAGGTTATTACCGTCTAACAGCCTCCCAAGGCCTTCTTTTGGCCTCCCTCCACGAAAGTCCGCCAATGCGTCGCTAATAGAGATGGCGATATATTGCATAAGGCTAGGCTCCCTATAACACTCGTTTATGCAGAGATTGCAGTTTAATCTCTTAAATGGCACCGTGGGGAATTCGTATACGGTGCCCATCTTCTCGTTCAGGGTCTGACAGGGATATACGTCCAGCTTCCAGTCCACGTAGAAGGATTTGTAGCCTCCCAGGCAGAGGAATTTCACCTCCTCTTTGCTGAAGAACCTTATCATGTCATCAAGGGCGGCCATAGGGTTAAGCACCCTGAATTCTGCCTTCAGCCTCTTTATATCCCGAAAGACCTGAACCATCTCCTCAGGCGTGTAGTCTATTAAGGGCGAATCCTTGTAGCCAGCGTAGGAATCCGAATACCGTATCATCGGGTTGGAAAAGGTAATCCTCTCCAACCCCAGTCCCTTGAGGAAGCCGGGGAGTTTAAAATAATCCCTGATTACCTTACTGATAGTGACCGAGGCAATACAGTTGATATCTGCCCGTTTCAGCAGGGGGACCATCTCTTTTATGTTCTGACAGACCCCTGGCAGCCCACGGTTCCTCTCGTGCTCTTCCGCAGATGGGGTATCAATGGAGATGAAGAGGGTGCTCAGCCCAGCCTCCTTCATGTCTCTTACCGCATTTTCATTTAGATAGGAGGCATTGGTGGACATCATACAGACTATGCCCTTGCCATTAGCATGGCCTATGATATCCCACACCTGGGGATGGAGTAGCGGTTCTCCCCCCACAAAGGTGATGTACCATATCCCCCTGTCATACAGGATGCCCAGTGCCTCTTTGGCCCTGTGGGCCTCCACGTACACCCTATCCTGCACCGGCACACTGGGGAAGGTGCAGAAACCACATCTGGCATTACAGGCGTTGGTGAGGGCAAAGTTTGCGAAGCTGGGCCCGCCGTTGAGGATGGCCTCCTTTAACAGGGCATAATTCTTTCTAAGGGTTCCATTTAACACTTCTTCCCCTTAACGAGTCCCTTCCTGCGGGCCAGGAACGCCTTGAACTCCTTGCCTTCCCTGAGGATCCGTTTCCTCTCTTCTCTGTCAAAGAGTATCTTTTTAAGTATCTTGAAAATGAACCCGGGGCGGTAATAGAACTTTTTGTAGAATCTCTCAACTGCCCGGAAGACCTCCTCGTGGCTCAGAGTGGGATAACGCACGCAACAGTTCTGATACCCCCTGTCCATCACCAGATTTTCCTCTACCAGATAGCCCCTCTCCTGGCACATCTCATAAAACTTTGTCCCAGGGTAAGGGGAGGCCAGAGAGACCTGGATAGTGTCAGGGTTCATCTCCCTGGCAAACCTGATTGATTCTTCTATGGTCTCCTTTGTCTCCTCCGGAAGCCCCAGTATAAAGGCCCCGTGTATCTGTATACCCAGCTTCTTACAGTTCTTTGTAAATTCCCTGGCCTGTTCCAGCGTGGTCCCTTTCTTCACGTTGTTCAGTATCTTCTGACTCCCCGATTCATATCCTACCACGAGGAGCCGCAGACCAGAGTCCTTCATCACCTTTAAGGTCTCCGGGTCGGTAGTCACCCGGCTGGTGGTAGACCATGTGATGCCCAGGTGCTTCAGTCCCTTACATATCTCGTGCACCCTGGAGCGGTTGGCAGTAAAGGTGTCGTCGTCAAAGAATATCTCATTGGCCTCCGGGAAATACTTGACGGCGAGCTGTACCTCTTCCACCACGTTCTGAGGACTCCTCACCCTGTAGGTATTCCCGGTAAAGGTCTGGGGCCAGAGGCAGAATATACACTGGGCGGGACAACCCCTCCCCGTGTATATGGAGACGTAGGGCCTCTTGAGGTAGGGTATTTGATAGTTATGGATATTCAAGTCCCTCTTGTAGGTCTCCACCACGAAGGGGAGGGCGTCAAGGTCATTTATAGGCTTCCTATCAGGGTTATGGATTATCTGCCCATTTTTCCGGTAGCTGATGCCTGATACGTCTTTAAGCCCCTTACCTTCTGCCACCTCCTTTATGGTGTAGTCAAACTCCCTCCGGCAGACAAAGTCTATGTGGTTTGAGGCCCTAAGGCACTCCTCAGGTACGGCGCTGGGATGGGGACCTACCACGGCAACAAGTGCCTTACTGTTTTGTGCCTTTATGGACCCAGCGGTCTGCACGTCCTTGTTAAACGAGGCGGCGCTGGTGTAGATTGCCACCAGGTCGTAGCCCTTCAGCCGCCCCAGGGTCTCCTCCAGAGTAAGGTGTTCTGCCGGGGCGTCAATCACCTTGCTACCCTCAATCATCCCTGCCGGGTAGCATAACCAGGTGGGATACCAGAAGCTGGTCACCTCCCTGGTAGCCTGGTAGCGAGAACCTGCCCCGCCGTCAAAATCTGCATAAGAAGGCGGATTTAATAGTGCAACCCTCAAAGGCCCCTCCAATCTTTACAGTTAACTTGTGCTTGAGAAGAAAGAATAAAGAATTCAGAATAAAGAATTTAGAATTTTTCACTGCTGACTTCTGTATTCTGAATTTGGGCCTATTTTAATAAAAAAAGACCATTTGTCAAACCAAAGGTACTTTTCTAACCTAACAGCCTTGACTTTAACCCTATCCTTTACTACACTACGTCTCGTAGTGTATTATCCTTGTTCCTACACCTACACTAGCAAAATATAAAAAGCAATTCTGTGTATAATCTAAGAAGAAAGGAGTATCTATGTCAGTTCGTTTCACTGCAATTTATGAGAAGGGAGAGAAATACTACATCGGGTACTGTCCTGAAATCCCTGGGGCAAATGGCCAGGGTGAAACAATAGAGGAGTGTCGCGAGAGTTTGAAAGAAGCTATTAAGCTTATACTTCAGGACAGGTTAGAAGAGGCCGTGCGAGGTATTCCCGATGACGCAATTCGTGAGACCTTGGTTGTCGAATGAAAAGACGCGAATTCCTCCGTCACTTGCGATTTCATGGTTGCGTTCTTAAGAGAGAGGGGGCAAGGCACTCTCTTTATCAAAATCCTGCTAATGGTGTAGTTGAAGCGGTTCCTCGTCATGTTGAGATTGACAATAGGCTAGTGGAAAAAATCTGTAAAAGGTTAGAAATACTTCCACCAGGGAAACAATCGTAAGGAGGGTAGGTCAGGGTCACACCCTAACCTGCAATCTTCTGTCAAGGCATGGCCTTGACCTACCCGCCTACTGAATTCTTAATTCTAGCCCCTAATCCCTAGCCTCTGGCCCCTAGCTCCAAGGTACGGGGTTGACAACAGCCAGCTTGCAGTTATAATTTAATTTATGTAAGTTCTATAGACTTTTAATGGGACTATATGAAGCTTTCCAAAAAGAGTGACTATGCCTTAAGGGCCCTCATCTATTTGGCCCTTAACCACCCCAACGATTCGGCGCAGATAAAGGAAATCTCCGCCAGGGAGAAACTGCCCACCAAATTCCTTGAGAATATACTGCTCACACTGAGAAAGGCAGGTGTCCTCTACAGTAAGATGGGGCTAAAGGGGGGTTACGCCCTGGCAAGGCCGCCAGAAAAAATTACCATGGGGGAGGTCGTCAGGGCACTGGATGGCACACTGGCCCCCATGAGCTGTGTCAGCCTTGTAGAGTATGAGCGGTGTGCAGAGGAGACCACGTGCGCCATCAAGAGCGTCATGGAGGACGTCCGCAACGCCATAGCCAGGGTACTGGACGAGACTACCCTGGCCGACCTGTGTAAACGCGTAAGAAAGATACAAGAACACGCCCTGCCCCCGGCCTTAGTACCCTAAGGGTAGGGACGACTGTCAGCCTTAGGCGGCTCGCCCCTACACCTAAAGTCTAATCCACTGGTCCGATACCTGGAACCACTTCATGCTGGCTACCCGTAGGAGCAGGTTGCCGCCCTCCTTCCTGGTCTCAAAGACGCCATCAAAGAAGTACTCTACGTTGTTGATGAGTTTTTCCTCCACTATGCCTTCTTCCAGGGTGAGTACAGTGGTGACACCTCCATGGGTAGTAGAGGCCCTGATGAGGTTGGAGAGGAAGCCCTGGATGACGGCCAGTTCAAAATGGGCAAAGAGGGAAGAGATGGAGTCAATTACCCTCCTCCCCCCCCGCTTGGCAATGGGGTTCTGTCCAAGCTCCAGACCCGCATCGGCAATGGCCCTGGCCAGGTGATTAATCTCCTGAAAACTATCAAGTGTCTGCCCCCCAGGTATCCTTTCTAATCCCGAGGCCCAGGAACTGGCGTCCACCAGGGCCAGGAGCCTGTTGGTCTCATAGAAGTCTAGAGGTGGTCTTGCCAGGAGGTTATTCATTTTTTCCTTTACAAGGGCAGGGTTATCATCCACCACCACAAAGAGGGAGGGCTCGTAGCCCCTCAGACCTTCCACAATAAAGCTCCTGCAGAAGGAGGACTTGCCTGACCCCATGGGTCCGATAAGGAGGATGTTTGAACTTATGGGCAGACCTCCCCCAAGGAGGGTGTCCACCTTTTTTATCCCCGTAGATATACGCCCCCTGGGTATCTCCACGTGGGCCTCCCACGGCGGCAAGGCCGCTCCCGATGGGGCCTTCGCCTCTCTGGCCCTGGTGGTCCTCTCCAGGAGACGGTCTACACGCTCCTTCAGGTCGGCTGGGGAGAAGGGTTTCACTACGAAGTCATCGGCCCCCATGCGGAAGCCCTGGAGCTTGTCTTCGTCCCTGCCCAGGGCAGTAAGCATTATTATGGGCACGTCGCATAGCTGAGAATGGAACCTGAGTTCGTTGCATAACTCAAAGCCGTTCTTCTTTGGCATCATCACATCGGTGATGACCAGGTCTGGCCAGGTCTCCAGGGCCTTTTTGAGGGCCTCCTCCCCGTCTCTGGCCAGGCTTACAAGGTACTTCTTACACAAACAGTTCTCCAGGAGGTTCAGGATTGATGGGTCATCGTCAACTATAAGGACACGTTTAGGCATGGTTTTCCCTTGTAGGGGCGACACGCCGGTCGCCCCTACTCTCCTAGGATAGAGATTATCTTGTCCAACAATTCCGTAGGGTTAAAGGGTTTAAGTATATGTTCCCTGGCGCCCAGGGCAAGACATTTGTCTATCTCGTCCTTTTGTCCCCTGGAACTCAAGACTATTACTGGTATATCTTTCAGGGCAGGGTTGCCCTTTACATGTTCCAGTACCTGGTAACCGCTTATATCCGGGAGCATGAGGTCCAGGAGGACTAGAGAGGGCTTGTTGCTGGATAGCCAGCGTATGGCCTCACTACCCCTATCCTTTATGGTAACCAGGAAGCCATTCTTTTCCAGCTTGAACTGCACTAGCCTGGCTACTGAGGGGTCGTCCTCTACCAGGAGCACCTGCACTATCTTTTTGACCTCAGTCATGGGTTATTGACTACTCCTTTTGAAACCAGGGTATCTTTTCCACAAAGGGGGAGGCGGATGGTAACCGTAGTACCTTCCCCTAATTTACTTTTAACGCATATTTCCCCGCCCAATTTTTCCACGATAGATTTTACGATAGCCAGGCCGAGCCCGGTACCCCAAACGGAGGTGTCTGCCCTGAAGAATTTCTGAAATAGTCTCCGCTGGTCTTCCTCACTGATACCGATGCCGCTATCTTCTACGTCTATCCGTACGAAGTGATTTTCTTGCCTTACCCATACCCCTATGCAACCTGCGGGCCTGTTGTACTTAATGGCGTTGCTTATCAGGTTGGCCAATACCTGCTCTATGCGCCCTCTATCTCCCTCGGCCACTAGGTCCTCCCTTTCAAATCCAGTCTTCAGGTGGATACCCTTCTTTTCCATCTCCTTCTGGAAGGTACGAAGGACCTGGTGGATTACCAACACGACGTTCACAGGTTCTTTCTTGAAGAAGACCTTCTCTGATTCTATCCTCTCCACGTCCAGCAGGTCGTTAATAAGCTGGGTCAGCCTGTTACTGCTCTGGGCCACTATCTGGAGGAATTCTTTCTGGGTCTCGTTTACTGGCCCGGTATCCCCCTCCAGGATAAGGTCCACGTACCCCTTTATGGAGGTAAGCGGGGTGCGGAGTTCGTGGGAGACGGTGGAGATAAACTCCGTCTTCATGCGGTCTATCTCTGCCTCCCTGGAGATATCCTCCATGGTACATACCATGCCCGTAGGGTTTCCGCTAAAGTCCTTTAAGGGGGCCTCCGTATAGGAGACGTCAATCTGTCTGCCATTACGGTTCATTATCACCGCCTTACCCATCCACGTAGCTGACATTGGAAGTGGCCCCACTGCCCCCTCTATCGTGAACCCCCGGGTCCCTACTGCCAGTCCCAGTAAGACGTCAAAGTTCCTTCCCGAGACCTCTTCCTGCCTCCAGCCCATCAGGCCCTCAAAGGCAGAATTTACTGAAAGGACGTTCCTTTTCATGTCTATGGTGGCGATAGGCACCCTTACACTCCTCATGACAGTCTGGAATCTCTCGTTGGAAGCACCCAACTCCGCGTTAGTCCTCTGGAGCGTCTGGATGAGCTGGACAGTCTCCCGCATATCCCTGGCAATGCCTACCATCCCTACTGGCCGTCCAGCCTCGTCCTTTAGTACGGAGCCCGTAAAGAGGACCGGGACGGGCTGCTTGTCTCTGGTCAGGAAATTGGTGCTGTAGTCATGGATGATACCCTCCCCGTCCAGGAGTTTCTGCAGGGCATGTTGTTTAAAGAGTCCTTCGTCTCTGTCTACCAGGGTGCTTACGGGCTTACCAAGCAGTTCTGGCCTCTTGTAACCCAGGAGGAGTTCCAGGGTGGGGTTGACGTCTCTGATGTTCCATTGGGTATCGGTAACTATCAGTGATTCCCTCATGCCCTTGATGATGCCGTCCGTATATTTTTTGGCGAGGGCAAGTTGTTGGGTCCTATCCTGTACCCTCTTTTCAAGCATCACGTTGAGGTCCTGGAGTTTACTTATCCTGGCGAAGTTCAGCCAGGAGGTCACGTCCTCGTACTCTGCGATGTTCAGCCCCTTAGCCTCCTCTTCGGGACTCACCCTAAGCCTCGTTATCTTATTGCCAACCCAGAAGAATAGTAACCCCAGGCCAAAACTCCAGGCGAAGGCCACCGTGACCCCAAGGAACTGTATCCCTACC
>MHYW01000132.1:13730-28109 GCA_001828545.1 Planctomycetes bacterium RIFCSPHIGHO2_12_FULL_52_36 | reverse complement strand
CCAGTGCTATGGAGATAGAAGGGCTGGAGGGGGTTGTAATACTTAGCGGCGGTACGGACGGTAACGATGGCCCTACGGAGGCGGCAGGTGCAGTGGTGGACGGGACTACGTGCAGAAGGGCGAGGGAGCTTGGTATGGAAGCCGAGGATTTCCTGATGAGGAACGACTCGCATACCTTCTTCTGCCGTCTGGGGGACCATATAATCACCGGTCCCACCCACACCAATGTCATGGATATTATGTTGTGCCTGACAGGAGGCAAATGATTAAATCCGTCGCACTCTCCGGAAGGGTGTGGGTATATGCCTTCATAATACTGGGGCTATGTTCCTGCGCCACCCCTGCTAATATAAAGGTCCTGCAGAAAGGCGTAGAAGAAAGACCCGAAGACTTTAATGCCCATTTTGAACTTGGAATGGCCTATCTGGAAAGGGGGATAAGGTGGGAAGGTGCGTCAATGGTGGGGACTCCCGTGTTGGTTAGTAAGAGATGGCTGAAGAAGTCGCAGAGGGAATTTGAGAAGTCTATGGAGATAGACCCCCTTTCCCCGGAACCGCACTACTGGATGAAGGTCATATACACCGTCAGGGGGAAATATGAGCTGGCCGATGGGGAGGTGGAGGTCTTCAACCGTCTTACTGCCAAGAAGAAGGTGGCAGGGCCACCCCCGACTAAGGCGGCAGGGCCACCCCCGGCAGGGGGGACGTCTCCATGATGTCCAGGAAGCTTTTGGGGATAGTTATTGGGGGGAGCATAGGGGGGCTATTCTTTGTATTTGCCATGGTCTTGCTCTTCAGCCCAGGGGTCTTCTTTAAAGGCATGATAAAAGAGTGGCTGGGCAGTACCTTCGGAGGGAGGGCTAGGGCAGAGGGTGTTGCCTTTGGCTGGAGGAAGGGGATAGAATTGTCTGATTTTGTCCTCCTGCGGAAAGGGGGAAAGAGTCCTGCACTCAAGGCCCGAAAGATACGGCTCAAATGTCCCCTACTCTCCTTACTCCATGGTCAATACGTATTGCAACTGCTTGAGGTCTCAGAGCTGGAAGTAACAAAGGGTCTCAGGGCCGCCCCTGGGACTGGGGTAAGTACCCTCGGATTGAAGGCATCACACCTTCTCTTCACCGGAGGGCTTGAAAGGGGCAGTGAGTGGCCGATAGGTGGTGGGCATATAATACTAAAAGATGGCCTGCTGACAGGGAAGCCGGTCTCCGTCCTCATGGAGGTGCTGGGGCAGCAAGGCGAGGGATACGCCTTTGAGTCTATTTCAACCGATTTTGAGGCGGGTGGGGAAGGGAAGATATACCTCAAAGATTTCCTGGCCAGGGGCGCCCTCTTTGACCTTGAACTTGAGGGGAAGGTGGAGGCCGACCAGACCATGGACTGTAACGCTACGATAGTAATATCAAAAGAAAAGGTGGGTAAAAAGGTCCAGAAGCTCTTTAGCTCCTCAGGCACGGATGCCCTCCGTATCCCTCTCAGTCTTAGAGGGGATCTCTCAGCGCCGAGAGTCTCTATTAAGACAGAGTCCATGATTGAGGAGCTTTTCAGAGGTATTTTTCAGGGGAAATAGGCTTGGGGAACAGGAGACAGGAGACAGGAAACAGGGGAAAAGGATTTAACCTGTATGCTGTTACCTGTTACCTGTTCCCTGTCCCCTGTTCCCTGTAACCTTTAATATGAACTGGCTTGACTCCATCTTTATAGGTTTCCTGTGTATGGCAGCGGCCTTTGGGTTCCTGAGCGGGATACTCTGGCAGGTCTATAGTCTTATATGCCTCGTGGCCGCCTATTTTTCCTCTACGTTTCTACATCATTACCTCGTTGGCCCCCTGTCCAACAAGTTTAGTCCTGGGAGCGCCATCCTCCTGAGTCACATTATTACCTTTGTGGCCACCTTTGCCCTCATCTGCAGTCTTGGACTGCTTATGAGGAAGGCCTTAAACCTTTATCCCGGGTTCTGGGGTGGCCTGTTCGGTGCCTTCCTGGCACTGTTTCAGGGGATGCTCCTGTGTGGGGTCGTTGCCGTGGGGCTGATGGAATATAGTAGTAACGGTCTGAGGCAAGAGGTAGAGTCCTCTGCCGTAGTCTCCGCCTTTGCGAAGGGTACCAGGGTCTTTTACGCACTCATCCCTAGCGATATAAAGAACGGGGCGAGGTCTTTGACGGAGGATGCAGAGAAGTAATGATACGATAGCCCTTATCGCCACACCGCTGGGGGAGGGGGGGATTGGTGTGGTGCAGGTCTCTGGTCCTCAGGCACTGGAGATGGCCAGTAAGCTCTTCATGAGCAAGCGGGCGACGTCCGCCTCAGGTGGACTTCTGCCTGAGATAGACCTTACTAAGGCCCCGAGCGGGAGCCTCTTTTATGGGACAATACACGATAGTAAGGGGCTAATAGACGAGGTACTTGTGAGTATCTGGAGGGCAAACGGGGGCCCCACTGGTGAGGGTCTGGTGGAGATAAACTGTCATGGGGGCATAATGGCAGTACGAAAGACCCTGGAGGCCTTTCTGAGGCTGGGTGCCAGGGAGGGGAGTTGGGAGGAATTGCTTGAAAGGACGACCCTCTATGTGCCCGGTGGAATCCCCCAAGAAACGATAGGGGCACGTTGCAACGTGCCCCTTGACCTTGTTCAAAAAGAGGCCATGCTCCTTCTTCCACAGGCCAGGACTAGACTGGCCGTTAAGATGCTCCTGTCGCAGTATCAGTCCGCCCCTGGTGGACTCTCCCACGAGGTCAGGAAGTTGGAGGAAGAAGTCAAGAGACTTAAAAGGCAGATAGTGGGATGTGATACTTCTGAGACGGCGGTAGGGGCACGGCGCGCCGCGCCCCTACTGGAAGCCCTTGTAAATTCCAGCCCCTTTGGACTGGCCCTGGTGAACCCTTTGAAGGTGACCATTGCTGGGGCGCCCAACGTGGGGAAGTCTACGCTCTTTAATGCCCTCTTAGGGGAGGACAGGGTATTGGTACACCATGAGCCAGGCACTACCAGGGACTATATCATTGAGTTCATTTCTATAGAAGGAATGCCCTTAGAACTCATTGATACCGCCGGTCTCAGGGAGGCAGACGGGGTAGAAAGGGTGGGGGTAGGATGGGCCAGGGAGCTCCACCAGGAGGCCGATAAGGTCATACTGGTGCTTGATGCCTCCAGGCCTATCACACAAGAGGAAGAAGGGTTTTTTAGTACCCTGGATACAAGGAAGGTTATACCTGTATTAAACAAGATAGACGTAGGGGCGACCCGGCGGGTCGCCCCTACTTTGTTTCCCCTGCCTCCCTGCGAGGTCTCCGCTCTGGAGGGGAAGGGACTAGACGGTCTTAGAAGGATGCTCGTCAAGGAATTCCTCCCGGAGATAGAGAAAGGCCCCCACCGCCCCATCGTCTTTACACAGAGGCAAAGGGGGCTTCTGGTAGAGGCCCTTAGCGTAGCCAGGGAATTACCCAGGGATATAAGTGATTGCTTTACTGCCAGCGAGGTCTGTGAGAAACTAGATAAGCTTGAGGTACTCCTGCATAAGACTATCTAAGTCCCCCTTTGGAAAAGGGGGATTCAGGGGGGTTTTATAAATCTTTCCATATCCTTTCAATTAGCCTTTTATTATGCGGTAGCATGGTCTCTCTGAGAGAGCCTTTCAAATCCCCCCCTTTGTTAAAGGGGGGAAAGATAGAGTCATTTGCTAAAGAGGGGAAGATAGAGTTTTTGTGGGGTGCGTTGCAACGCACCAGTCCGACTCAGGCGGATTCGTTTCTTTTCAAAAAATTAAAGGATAGGGTGCGTCTAGACGCACCCTACAACTGCATATCTTATATCTCTTTTTCTTCTTCTACCCCTGTATGGATGCTCCCGGTGCGGATGTGGACGGTAGTAACCACATCCGTTACATATATCCTTCCATCTCCAGGCTGTCCTGTACGGGCACTTTCTATAATAATCTGCATAACCTTCTCTGCTTCCTCATCTGGAACGACTATCTTAAGCTCTGCCCTCCTTACCGCCTCACTAGAAAAGGCCCTGCCGCGCCAGATTCTGGTGGGCCCTTTCTGCTCCCCATAGCCAGTCGTAGTGGTTACCGTCAACCCATGGTAGCCCGCATCGTGCAAGGTTTGCCTTATCAGTTCAAATCTCTCCGGTCTGATTATCGCCTCTATCTTTTTCATTTTTTGCTCCTGGAGGTAAATGGATATTATTTAAACTCCGCACATTATAGCTCTGCGATAACATCTGTCAACTTGTTTAACCAGTGGGGGCACGTTGTCCGCTCCGCCTCAGGCGGATTGAAAATCCGCCATCTTTTGGGCGGGCGGATGCCCCTACTTACAAAGGGAATCTTTGTAAGTAAGGTCGGGCCTGCCCTGTACCGTTCTGGTGCAGGGCAGGGGTAAACCATGCCCCTACATGAAAATGCCTCAAGAATCCTCCCTTGATTCCGTAAGACTTATGTGATATAAGGGCAAAACCCTGAGTCCTGTTCGTCAAAATAACTGGCGAAGCTGCCTTGGGTACGACATATACCAAAGAGGAGGGTTTGATGAGCAGATACCTAATGCATCTCACAGTCTTTCTCCTGTTCCTTTTTAATGCCTCCTTCGTCCTGGGCGACCCAGAAAAGAAGGTGGGCATATTGATACTGGCCCGAGGGATAGACCCCCCGGGGGAGGTCTCTGTATGGGATAAGCACGTGATGGCAGCGGTGAAACCCATCCAGGAGGCCTACGATGTAGAGCTGTTCTTTGGGATGGATGAAAAGGCGCTCCAGGAGGCCGTAAATAAATTAGAAGCAAGAGGGGCATCCAAGATATTGGCCGTCCCCCTTTATATCTCCTCCCACAGCCCGGTGGTACAGAAGCTGGAGTACCTCCTGGGTGTGACGCCCGTCCCTCCAGAGAGACAAAAGGAGATTATGCCCATCACCGTCAAGGCTGATTTACACATGACCCATGCCATAGAGCACAACCCCCTGGCCGCCCAGATAGTCTTTGAGAGGGCCATGGAGATAAGTCTCAATCCACCACGAGAGACCGTCATCCTGGTAGGACACGGCCCCCTTACCAAGGTCTCTGAGACTATGTGGTTAAGAAGCATGTGGGTCCTGGCCTCTTTCATAGAAGAAGAAGGTGGCTTCAAGGACGCCCTGGTGGCCACTGTAATGTTCGGCGCCCCTCCCGACATAAAAGAGAAGGCAGCCAAAGACCTGAGGGCCATGATAGAGGAGGCAAGTAAAAACGGGACGGTGCTGGTCGTCCCATGTATGATAGCCCCTGGCGGGATTGAGGGGATGTTGGAGGAACAACTAAGGGGACTGACCTACCGGTTTGGTCGCCCCTACCTGCCCCACGTTAACGTCACCAAGTGGCTGAGGGCAGAAATACAGGGAAGCCTCAGGCGGTGGGAAAAGGAACTCAAAGGACCTAATCCATAGGCCCCACCTACAGCAAACAGTAGACAGTAGGGGCACGGCGCGCCGTGCCCCTACCAAATAATCACCCCTTCCAGACCCTTCCTAAGTCAATGATACTTAAGCTAGTAGCCAGTAGCCAGGGAGAAAGTGTCCCCCATGCCTACATCATCCACAAATGTGATATAATTTTTCCTTGACTCTAAGGGTTGGTGATGTTAAAGTGTCAGGCCACAATACCTCTTACAATTGGGGACTTGTGGAAGATTTTCAGAAGGGAGGTGAACTGTATTGTCGTGTCTAATCCAGACTTGAGGAGGGTTTGGATGAATATAGAGGAGGGTTTTTAGCAAAAAAGGAGGCAGATAAATGTTGAAAAAGGTTTTTATGGTAGGTGTGGTTTTCCTCTTCGCATGTACCATTTCTGCGAAGGGATATTGCCAAGGTTCTGTTAAGGAACTCTGCGCCAGCTCGGCCAAAGAATTCCAGAAGATAAACCAGCTGAAGGGCTTTATGCCTGACCAGCTCAACGATGCTGATTACAAGAACATCCAGCATGCCGCTGAAGTCATGGCGGCCAACGAAGGCACCAGGCAGAGCAAGTTCAACGTAGATGCCAACACCATGAACATCAGTAAGCTGGTACAGACTCACGCTGGCAGGATAGCTGACAGGTGCAAGAGCGACAAGATGGGTTTGATTGAGGACGTAGGTCATAATTTCAGGTTTCTCTTCCTTTCCTGCAGGAGCTGTCATCAGATATACGTAACTGAGGCAGGCGTGGCTCCGTAAGAATTCTTTTGCCAGGATAAAACACTTTCTTCATTAGAGGAGGGTTTAGGATATGAAAAAGGTTTTGCTCTTTGTAGTCCCCTTTTTGGCGCTCAGTTTAGCTTCAGCCCCTTCGGTCTGGGCAGGGGCAGATATAATGAGTAGTGACCCTGAGAAGAGTCCTTATTTCATCTTCGGCAGTGGTTCAGTCCAGGGCTCCTTTGCCCCGCAGGAGACCTGCGCCTACTGTCATGGTAACGGTGGAAAGGGCACCAGCTTCGGTAGAGAGGCCGGAGTCCCAGATTTTTCCGACCCTAAGTGGCAGGCCTCCAGGACGGATGCCCAGCTCCTTGAGACCATCAAGGCAGGGAAGGAAGGGAAGAAGATGCCCAGCTACAGGGGTAAGCAGACGGATGAGATGCTGGCCAAACTACTGCAGGTCGTGAGGAACTTTGGCGGCAAATAATTAAATCCCTTTTACGGTATTTATTCGGGCCCACTATCCGATTTTTGCCAGGCGGTACAACCACCTAAAGGATACGTGGGCCTTTTTTTCTGGCCGTTTCAGCCCCATACCTTGAAGGTACTGGGTTAACGAAGAGATTTGCAGGGCCTCAATATCCCCTTTATTTGCCTCAAGGCAAATAGACTATCCCCCGCCTTTAACCCCGCTACACAGTCCTCGGGGACGGTAATCTCGTAGCCCCGCATATAGGCATCTACTGCGGTATAAAGGATACAGATATTAGTTACTACCCCTGTGAGGATGAGGTGTTTGACGCCCAGCCCCTTTAGTGTCTTCTCCAGGCTGGTGCGATAGAAGGCAGAATAGGTCTTCTTGGCCACAACAGGTTCACCTTTGATAGGTCTCAGTTCCTCAATAATCTCAGCCCCCTGGGTTCCCCTCACTGCATGGGGGGGCCATACCTCAAACTCCCGGTCTCTGGGTTCATGCCTATCACAGCAGTATATAACAGGTATGCCGGCCCTGCGGGCCTTCTCCAGTTCTCGTCTTATATTGCGGATTATCCCCCTTACCTTAGGCACTTCCAGGGGAGCGCCCCTTTTAATAAAGTCGTTAAGCATATCCATTATCAGAAGGGCTTTTTTTGCCATGAGCAAAAGTAGCCGCAGGTCATGCCCGAGGCAGATTCGCCTCAGGCGAACTTTAGCCTGCGCATCATTCCAGCCGCAACCTGAGGTTGCGGCTACCGACCTCTATAAAAGTATCTTCATCATGTCCTCCGCCAGGACAAATTCGCCAGAATAGTATTTTCTGCATTCGGCAAGTATATCATGGCCATTCCACTGGGAGTAGAAGTGGGTGAGGATTAGTTTCTTCGGGGCGGCTTCCTGGGCAATCCTGCCACAAAGGGAGGGTACAAGGTGGCCACGCAACCTCATTTCCTCGGGGAAGGCGCACTCCAGTACCAGTACCTCGGCGCCCTTTGCCAGACCCACTATGGCCTCACAGTAATCCGTGTCTCCTGAAAAGGTAAAGACCTTTCCACTGGGTAGAGTGACCCGATAACCCAGGGAGGGGACGAGATGGACAAGCGGCCTTGCTGTAATCTGCCAATCCCCAAACCCCACCTCGGCATCCCATAGTTCTATAATCTCCATGTTGTAAGTCCGTGGCGAGAGATTTTCTTTGAAAAGATTGTTCAAACCCTGATAGAGTTTCTTGAGACCGGGCGGACCGAACAACCACAAGGTCTTCTCTCTCTTGGGTTCACCGTGCTTCATGGCAAACAGCATAGGTATAAGTTCAGCGCAGTGGTCCGGGTGATAGTGGGTATAGAATACCTTATCTATGTCTGCATAGGTTATCCCAAGGGTTAAGAGTTTGTGTAACGTGCCGGGTCCTGTGTCTATAAGTACGGTCTGCCCGGCCACCCTCATCAGTATCCCTGCAGGCCCCCTCTTGAGAGAAGGGATACCGGTACCCGAGCCCAGTATTACTATCTCTTCAGTGGTCGTATTGGTGGTAATGAGACTTGACACTGGTTATCCGTTATTGGAGACCGATAACCGAAGACTAATTTTTCCCGACCGAATTTAATATCCTCAAATAACTCTCGTGCCGCCTTCTATTGAGGGTGCCTTGCTGGACTGCCTCTTTTACCGCACAGGCAGGTTCGTGACTATGGGTACACCTGGTGTACTTACAGTTCCTACCCATTTCCCAGATCTCCGGGAAGAATTCGGCTACGTCTTGCCTCTCAATATCCCATAACCCCAGTTCTCTGACCCCAGGGGTGTCCACCACGTGGCCTCCCGTATCCAGTTTGATAAGGCTCACGCTTGAGGTGGTGTGCCTGCCTTTTCTGACGGCCCGGCGTACCTCTCCCACCCTTAAGCCCAGCCCAGGTTGGAGGGCATTTATCAGGGAAGACTTTCCAACGCCGGACTGCCCACCAAAGGCCGTTTTTCTATCCCTCAATGCCGCTCTTAGCTGGTCTATCCCTTCCCCGTGAACGGCGCTGGTAAATAGGAGGGAATACCCTAACCCTCCGTACATCTCTTCTACGGAAGAGACCTCTCCATCCTTTGCCAGGTCTATCTTGTTGACGCATATAATAGGGTTCAGACCCCCGCTTTCGGCTACTATGATATAACGGTCTATCACCCCTTCCTTGAGTGGGGGGTTTTTAATGGATGCCACTATGAGGAGCTGGTCTATGTTGGAGGCAACAATATGTTCTTTCTCGTGGGCCCATGGGGCTGAACGGGATAGTTTGGTCCTCCTCTCTAAGACCCCGTCTATAACACCTTCTCCAGTGGTAGTTTCCTCAAAGATTACGGCATCCCCCACCACCACGGGACCAGAACGTCCATCTGCCTGAAGGAAGAGTTTTTTCCTTAAGCCACAGCGATAGAGGCAACCTTCCGCCTCCACCTGACACCATGGCCCTTCTATGTTTAGCACGCATCCCTGCTTCACTGCCATAAGAGGTTTGTTGGTACTAAAGCTTAAGGGCGGCACAAGCCCCCTCAGCCACGGCCTCAAGGGCCGTACGCCCTTGCACGGCATCCCCCACCACATGGACCTCCTTTATCCATTTTTTGAGGGGTTCTACCAGGGAATCATTAGGCTTATGTAGACAGGACATTATTATGCTGTCAAAACCATCCAGTTTCTGCTTATCCTCCCCACGCCTGTTTACCACGATGAAGCCATGTCCAACTTCCAGTACCTTGGTATTAATCAATATCTTTGCGCCGGCCTTTTTCAGGCGTTCCGAGATGTGGTACCTGGGGTGGGCCACCAGGCCAAGCCCCAGCACCCTCCTCATCTCAATTATAGTAACCCGTTTCCCCTGGGTTAATAGATAGTCTGCCAGTTCGCAACCCTCTGGCCCTCCCCCTACAATGGCCACGTTTACGCCCAGACTCCCCGCCTCATTGAAGGCCTCTCGTACCTCCATCAGGTGGTTATTACTTACGCCAGGGATTTGAAGGAACTCCTCCTTTGCACCATTGGCGAGGATGACCACCTCGGGAGCAAACTCCTTTATTGCCTCTACCGTGGCCTCTTTATTGCACTGGATGTCAGTGGCATATTTTTTTGCCTGCTTGATAAGATAGTCCAGGAATTTTCTCATGTTCTCTTTCTTCGGGGCCATAGAGGCATAGCGGTACTTCCCTCCCAGGGTGGGTTCTTTCTCCCAGAGCCAGATTTTATGCCCCATCTCTCCAGCTACTGCGGCGGCTGAAAGGCCGGCCGGCCCCCCGCCCACCACCAGTACCTTTTTGGCCGCAGGCCTGGGCTTCCTCTCCAGCTCCCATTCCCTTCCTATACAGGGATTAACCGTGCAAACCAGCCTCTCTTCCACAATGCTCTCTATGCACCGGTTGCAGGAGATGCAGGGGCGGATATCCTCCAGACGCCCCTCCTCCACCTTTTTGGGCCAATAGGGGTCTGCTATCAGCGACCGGCCCATGCTTACCAGGTCCGCCTTACCTCCCTTCAGTGCCTCCTCGGCCATCTCCGGTCTAAGAATCCGTCCCACAGTGATGACCGGCACCTTCACCGCAGACTTTATCCCGGAGGCCAGGTGGATAAAACACCCTTCCTCCAGATAGTAGCAAGGGATATTGTATACGGCCGAGGCGCTATTGCAGGCAGAGACATGGAGGGCGCTGGCCCCTGCAGACTCCAGTAGCCTTGCTATCACCTTCCCCTCTTCTAGTTTCAGCCCCTTTTCCGTGTATTCATCGGCGCTTATCCTGCATATTACTGGAAAGTCCTTTGGGACTTTTGACCTTATGGATTGGACTATCTCCACGGCAAACCTGGCCCGTCCCTCTGTATCCCCACCGTAACGGTCCGTACGGATATTGCTCTCCGGGGAGAGGAATTGACACACCAGGTAGCCGTGGGCCATATGGATTTCTACCCCATCTGCCCCTGCCCTGAATACCCTCTCTGCCCCCCGGGTAAATTTATCTACGATGGCCTCTATCTCCGGAATGGCAAGTTCCCTGGGGACAGTCCTCGTTAGCGGACTGGGTATAGGGGAAGGGGATACGGATTCCATACCGGTAAAGTAGGCGAGGGCCTCTTTTCCGGCATGGTTAAGTTGTATTACGACCTTGCCCCCTACCCTGTGTACCTCCTCTACCAGCCGTTTCAGGCCATCTACGTATTTATCTTCGTGGATACAGAGCATACCGTCATTGATCCTCCCTGCGGGGTCAATGCTGGTATTTTCTACGGTAATGTAGCCTACGCCCCCTTTGGCCCTTGCACGGTAGTAGGAGATAACTTCTGACGTAACGAACCCTTCCTTATCGCACAGGTGGGTCTCCATGGCTGGCATGACGATGCGGTTCTTTACCGCCATGGAACCTATCTTGAAGGGGCTAAAGAGATTTGGAAAATGAGGCATCTTTCGTTAGGTAGTGTTACCGCCCTTGTTCCTGGACTAATTCTCTATACGCCAATCTGACCCTAACCTCCCCCTGGGTCTTAGTACCCTCCTGTAGAGGGTATCTCTTTCTACAGGCTCCCGCCCGGCCTCTTCAATCAACCTTACTATCTCACCCACTGAAAGCTCCTCAGGGGTATCTGCCCCGGCCGAATGGGTAATCTTTTCCTGGATGACCGTACCATCTATATCGTCCACCCCAAAGCTTAAGGAGACCTGGGCCAGTTTCACCCCCAGCATCACCCAGAAGGCCTTGATGTGTGGAAAGTTATCCAGTAGCAGTCTACTAATGGCCAGCGTCTTCAGGTCAAGGTCTGCCGTAGTCCTTGGAAGCCCCTGGAGAAAGGTATTGCCTGAATGGAAGGCCAGGGGGATGAAACTCATGAACCCCCCCGTCTCGTCCTGGAGGTCCCTCAGGGCCAGCAAGTGCCTTATCCTCTCTATAGGAGTTTCCAGATGCCCGTAGAGCATGGTAGCATTACTCCTTAATCCCAGCCCGTGGGCCTGGCGCATCACGGCTAACCAATCTTCTCCACTGAGTTTGTCAGGACATAGCTCTTTTCTTATCCTGGGTGAAAAGACCTCTGCCCCTCCTCCAGGGAGTGAATCAAGTCCGGCCTGGACTAATTCCTTAAGGGTATCTCTTACAGAGAGGCCCGCCCTCTGGGCTATATGGGCTACCTCCACGGCGGTAAAGGCCTGGAGGTGCACACTTGGGAACTTCTCGTGAAGATGACTCAGCATCTTTAGATAATAATCCAGACCCAGTTGGGGGTGGAGACCTCCCACTAGGTGAACCTCTGTGGCCCCCTGTTCCACTACACCCTCTGCCTTTTCCAGCACCTCCTCCACGCTCATGGTATAGCCCCCCGCCTGATTTTCTTCCTTAGAGAAGGCACAAAAGCGACAACGGTTCTTACATACGTTAGTGTAATTTACGTGGCGGTTTACTATATAGTAGACCTTGTTACCGCTCTTTCTCTCCTTTACCGTATTGGCCATCTGACCCAACAACAAGAGGTCATCGGAGCCATAAAGCCTGACGGCCTCTTCCAGGTCCAGACGTCCCCCGGCCTCCACCTTCTCTAAGAGTTCTACAGGGAGAGGCCCTGCCCCTTGTACGAAGGGTTTATGCCTCCTTGTATGGGGGACAGTTTCTAACGCAGTCTTCATTATTATTCGTCAAACAGACGTGCCGTATCCGCCGCATGCGGGCTGATAAAAGGGAAAAACACAAAATATCAAAAGCCTTGAGTAAAATCAAGAGAATATCCGCTACCGGGTGTGGATGATATAGGCACGGATAATCCGCCCCAGGCTGATTACCTGTCTATACAGCAAACTATCTTTTACTATAACACTCTGCCTTGAGGGTGGCGATATAGGGGAGGTTCCGGTAACGGTTGTTGAAGTCTAATCCGTAGCCCACCACGAACTCGTCTCCAATCTGGAAGCCGCAGTAATCGGGGTCCAGTTTTACCTGCCGGCGATGGGACCTGTTCAGGAGTACGCAGGTCTTCAGCGAGCGGGGTTTGTATCTGTTTATGTCCTCTATGACTTTTTTGAGGGTCTTTCCGGTATCAATAATATCGTCTATTATCAGTACGTCCCTGTCCTGTATGTCCAGCTTCAGGCTGTTAAGGAGCCTGGTCTCTGCCCTGGGGAAGGTCTGGGAGCCGTAGGTATCGGCCCCGATGGTATCCAGCCTAATGGAGAAGGGCATCTGCCTGATGAGGTCGGAGAGAAAGACCAGGCTCCCGTTCAAGATGGCGACGATGGTAACGTCTTTTTCTCTGTAATCGGTGATTAGCTTTTGGGAGATTTCTCCTACCTTCTTAGTTATGTCTTCAGTGGAGACAATTATCTTATCTATATCCTTCCTTATCTCTTCCATCATAAACTTTGTTCCTCTGTCTTATGTAATGTGTCCTGAGAAAAAGGATAGTAGAGACCAGCACGAACACAAAGGCATTAGCCCCCATTATAATCTTATCCCACTTGTGCGTACCGTAAAGGAACCATAAGGCGCACGCAACGAGCAGTAGAATCAATAGCCATGGTGATACGTCGTCCAACCTGCGGGTCCTCACACCTCTGACTAGCTGAGGTATCAGACCTGCTGAACCGCAGGTTGCGGCCAGCATCCCAACCACATTCCACCACATTTCCATCTCCATCGGTACCTTCCATCTTAAAAGACGTAATTATATAGCAGTTGGGAGAATTGTAAATAGCCTTTTTGACTGGGCTCTAGATTTGCGAGAGGCGTTAAGATACAGGTTGCTTTTCTACCGTTTTGTGGTACAATTTTCTCACTAAAAGGTAAATTATCTCTCAAAAATGTGCGGTAAATAAGATTTTACCCCGTCATTCACGGAGTAAAAACTAGTGCATACCCACTTAGAACAACTACAACAGCTCTGCCTAATCACCTCCGAGTTTACCAGGAAGATGGAGTCCTTCCCCCAACTCTTCCGCAAGATTGCCGATGGGGCTGCCAGTCTGTTTAAAGGTAGCAAGGCACTGGTATACCTTGCCCGTTGGGGACCTACTCCCCAGGTGGTGGCCAATCGTGGTCTGAGCCATGGGTTCATAGAAAAACTCTTCCACCCAGGGCATGAGACCTCCCCTTACGACCTGGTATGTACTCAAAGGTGTCCTATCTATCTTTCTATAGCCTCCAGAGAAAGGGATTCCAGAAGAGGAGAGATACAAGCCATCCTCAAAGGAGAGGGCCTCAAGGCCGTGTTGGGCGTCCCCATAAAGGGTAATGGTGAGACCCTTGGCTGTATTTGCCTATTCTTTAACAGAGACTTTCCCCCTAAGGGTTATTACCTCAAAATTATGGAGATGTTTGCCAACGAGGTAGCCATAGCCATTAATAATGCCCAGCTTTACAGGAGACTGCGGGAGTCAGAGGAACTCTACAGGGAGCTTTATGACCGTGCTCCCTGTATGTATTACTCTATGAGTGGAGATGGAACCGTCCTTAAGTGTAATAACACCGGGGCGGAGCATCTGGGTTACAGAAAAGAGGAACTTGTGGGCAGGTCCTTCCTTGACCTTGTGGGAAAGGGGTCTGTCCCCCTGGCCAGGGCTATACTGGATAGTACCTTAAAGGAAGGCCACTCTGAGGGTGAATTAGGCCTTATTACAAGAGATGGTAACAGTCTCCATACTACCATAAAGGCCACCCAGTCCGGTTCCACGAGGGGAAAAGAGGTAAGGGTGGTCCTCACCGATATAACCGAAAAGAAGAAGCTCTATGAGGGGCTTGGCCG
>MHYW01000132.1:0-13714 GCA_001828545.1 Planctomycetes bacterium RIFCSPHIGHO2_12_FULL_52_36 | reverse complement strand
AAGAAGAAGCTCTATGAGGGGCTTGGCCGGACGGAGAAACTCGTAGCAGTGGGACAGTTAGCCTCAGGCATAGCCCACGACTTAAATAATTTTCTCACCGTTATCCTGGGCGTAGTGCACCGCATGGAGGAGGAGGTCCCCCATAATAAAGGGATTAAAAAAGGCCTGGATATCATAAGGAAGGCCGCAATGGATGGGGCAGAGACTGCCAGGCGCATAAGGGAGTTTGCCAATATCAGGGTTGACACTGCGAAGCTTGTGCCCTTAGAGATCAATCGTATCATAATGGATGTAATGAACTACACCAAACCCAGATGGGAGGCCCTCGCCCGGGATAAAGGGGTTACCTACCACATAAAACTCACAAGGGGCATCAGGGGAGGCTGGGTGCTTGGCAACCCTTCGGAACTCAAGGAGGTATTCGTTAACATAGTAAACAACGCCCTGGATGCCATGCCAGCAGGTGGAGACCTTACCGTTGAAATTTACAGGGAAGGCGACAGGCTTGCCGTCTCCGTCAAGGACACCGGGGTAGGTATGTCTGACAAGGTGCGGAAGAGGGTCTTTGACCCCTTTTTCACCACCAAGGGCGTAGAGGGTAGTGGTCTAGGGATGAGTGTGGCCTATGGGATAGTTACGAGGCACGGAGGGGAAATAAAGATAGATAGCCAGGAGGGTGTGGGTACAAACGTCATGGTCAGATTACCCTCTACATGCAAAGAGAAGTAGGGGCGACCCGCTGGGTCGCCCTTACAGGCTATTGTTCAAGAGGGCTGAGACCTCCGAAAAATCTCACACACTTGTCATTCCTTCGGCTTCGCTCAGGACGGCGTCTGAGGGAGCGAAGCGACCGAAGAATCTCCTAAAAGACTAGATTCTTCGCTTCGCTCTGAATGACAAATAGTGTTGTCTAGTGGTCTCTATCTATAGAAAAAATTCAATATACTATTGAATCTTTTCAATAGAAATTGTTCAATAGGGGACACTATGTTGACCCTATAGCAGGAAATGACCCATCCCTGTATGGCAAAAGAATTGCGAGGGTTGAGGAGCGATGCCCAGACCACCTAAAGGACTGCGCGACATAAAGACCCACCTTACAGCACATAGACCCGCCCTGCGACTGGGGATGAACATCGGGACTATAAGTAAACCACCCCACCCCAGGCAGACCCCCCGAAGGGAAATCCAGAGGGAATTGAGCAGGGCCTGGCTCTTCACCCCGGAGCCTAACTTTGCCCGCTATCAGCGCAACCTGGACGTATTAAAAGTGGAGCACCCGGACCTGGACGTCTTTCACGAGGTAGACTCCCTAATCCTCGTGGCCCAGATTCCTGGCACCCACGAGAAGGCCATAAAGATAGAGATTAACGGCGACGTCCTCCGCCTGGAGGCGGATGCCATGACCAGGGGCGGACACGTTAGATATTATAAAGAGGTGCTATTACCGTTTGAGGTAGATACCTCCGACCTCTCCTCTTCTTATAAAGACGGTATTTTACAGATGGAATTAAAACGACCTAAGGGAGTAGACGGATGAGTAAGACCATCAAGACAAAGACAACCGTAGGGGCACGTTGCAACGTGCCCCTACACAGGCGTACCGTCCTGATTGCGGACGATGAGCCAGAGATAATCAAGTTCCTCCACAGCATCTTCGTGAAGGAAGGCTACAGGGTCATAAGTGTCCGTAACGGCAGAGACGCCCTCAAGAGGGTCAAAAAGGGTGGTATAGACCTGGCAATTCTGGACGTAATAATGCCAGTTATGAGTGGGATGGAGACCCTGCGGGAGTTACAGAAGATGGCACCCAGACTGCCAGTGATAGTCGTAACGGGATACGGAGACCTCCAATCTGCCAGGGAGGCAATGCTCCTCGGGGCCAGGGATTATGTCACGAAGCCATTTGACGTAAGTTTCATGAAGGCTACCGTCAGGCAGACCTTGAGGAAGAGGGCCGCCAGCACCCTGGCCAGTGTAGGGAGTCCGCCGTGCGGAGGCTGATTTACGTCCCGATAATCCATACCCAGATAGATATGGGGTCCTTAAGTGCCCAGCTTGAGCAGGAATACGTAAAAAAATTTGGCCAGGCCAGGTGGCTTGAACATAAACAAGCCGTAGAAAGGATATGGATGGAGATAGAAAAGAGATTAACACAACTCCAGACCCCAGTCCAGAAGGTCTATCAAGATGGCCTGCCCGTCTGCGGTAAAGAGATGGAACTGGCCAGGGACCTTGCTAAAAAGGGGAGCCGGAACCATCAAATCCTCCTGAGACTGGCACAGCAGGGGGCAGAGTTGGTAGGCACGGAAGACCCCCAACTCCTTAAGGAAGAGCTTACCACAATCTCAAAGGAGGTCGGAGGGGAGAGGAGTAGCCCGGAGGAGTACAAGAAAGGAGTAATGGAACGTCTGGAGAAGAGGGACGACTTCATAGCCCGGAGGATAAATGAGACCCTGAAGCCGGGAGAGACAGGCATCCTCTTTATAGGCATGCTCCACAAGGTCAACACCAGGTTACCCAAAGACATACAAGTAGAGCTATTCCTTGACCACCTGGGGCAAAAAGAAAAGGTTTAAATGTTCAAGGGTTTAAAGGTTCAAAGATGTAGCCGCAGGCTTTAGCCTGCGTGAGTCACGCAACCTAAAGGTTGCGGCTACACAATTCGCAATCCGCCTCAGGCAGTCAAGCAAAAGAGGGTACAAGAAAGTCATGAGCGAGGGAAAGAAGGTCTTAATCGTAGACGACATGCCGGACATCCACTGGGTCCTCAGCAAGGTGCTGGAGGAGGGGGGCTATCAACCCATCTCTGCCAGCAACGGCAGGGAGGCCCTGGAAAAGATAGAAAAGACCCAGCCGGAGGCCATCCTACTGGACATAAAGATGCCTGAGATGGACGGTATAGACCTGCTGAAAGAGATGAAAGAGAGGCAATGGGGTATGCCCGTCATAATCCTCACGGCCTTTGGGGAGATACAGGGCGCCGTAGAGGCCATGAGGCTTGGGGCCCACGATTACCTGACCAAACCCTTTAACAATCAGGATGTACTCCTCAGGGTGCAGAAGGTCTTAAAGGAGCGGGAACGGCAGGAGGAGTTGGACGCCCTCAAATCCCAACTGGGAGAAAGGATTAACCTCTCCGAACTCATAGGCTCCAGCGACGCCATTAAAAAGGTCTTCGGGCAGATAAGATGCGTGGCTAACACCGACTTTACCGTAGTCCTCTATGGGGAGACAGGTTCAGGTAAGGAACTGGTGGCCAGGGCCATCCATAACCTCAGCCCCAGGAAGGATAAGAATTTTGTAGTGGTAGATTGCGGCTCTATCCCGGAACCGCTCCTAGAGAGTGAACTATTTGGCCATGAAAAAGGGGCCTTCACGGGCGCCTACAGCACCAAAGAGGGACAATTTGAACTAGCCAATAAGGGCACCATCTTCCTGGACGAGATAGGCAACCTCCCCCTCCTGATGCAAAATAAACTCCTTAGAGTCCTGCAAGAAAAGTGCATACATCGGGTGGGAGGAAAACGTGATATCAAGATAAACATACGGGTAATAGTAGCTGGCAACGAGAGGCTGGAAGACCTGCTCACCCAAAACAGATTCCGCAGAGACCTCTACCACCGCCTCAACGAGTTTACCATAGAGATACCGCCCCTGCGGGAGAGGAAGGACGACATCCTCATGCTCTCCCAGCACTTCCTGGAATTGACCAATAAAGAGTTGAATAAGCAGGTGAAGGGGTTCACGGAGGAGTCCATAGAACACCTCCTCTCATATCCCTGGCCCGGCAACATAAGGGAACTGAAAAACGTAGTCCGCAGGGCAGTCCTATTAACCAGCGACATCATAGAACCTAAACACCTCCTCCTCCCCAGGAATGAATCCTGGTATCCCCATGCCCCCCATGGAGTAGAAAGACTTACTAAGGACGGCTCCCCTCTCAAGGGCATAGTAAGGAGGGCCGTAGAGGAGGTGGAGAGGAAGGCCATCCTGGAGGTCTTGAGGCGGACCGGGGGCAACAAGAGCGAAGCGGCCAGGTTACTGAAGATTGACTACAGTACCATGCATTACAAAATCAAGCAGTACGGCATAAAGCTATTTAATGGCACAGAGGAGGAATAACTCCCAAGGAGAGTATCATGGTGGAAAAGAAAGGGACTAAGAAAGGGCACAAAGCACCCGAGGGCTTCAACATAGACCTGGGGCTGGGGGGCTTCCTGAGTGGGATTGGAAATCTTGTGGAGAAGCTCTCCGAGTTGGCCGAAAAGGGCGAAGAGCTCAAAAAAGAGGGGGAATTCGGGGGGAAGGAACTAAGGGGGGTATACGGCTTCTCCGTAAAGGTGGGGGGGATGGGAGGAGAAAGAAAAGTAACCCTTGAACCCTTCGGGAACATAAAGAGACCCGCCAGGGGGGCGCCGGTAGTCTCCGAGGAAAGGGAGCCGATGGTAGACCTTTTTGATGAGGAGGACCACCTCCTGGTGGTGGCCGAATTGCCCGGTGTGGAGGAAAAGGACGTAAAGTTAGAACTCCATGAGGACATCCTGGAAATCACTGCCCAGAGGGGAGACAATAAATATCGCAAAGAGGTATTGTTAGGCAAGGTATTTGATAAGGAGAGGATGAGTTCCTCATGCAGGAACGGCGTCCTGGAGGTGAGGTTCAAGAAGTAGGGGCGGTTCGCGAACCGCCCCTACAACTCAAGGGAATAAACCATGACTACCAAGACCGTAGCAAAAGACAAGCTGTCACTCAAGGTGGCTGAGGCCATGAATAAGGACGTGGGCCGTGGGATAGCCAGGATAGACCCTGCGGACATGCAGTACCTGGAGGCAGAGATAGGGGATGTGGTGGAGATAGTTGGGAAACGCCGCACCGTCGCCCGATTGATGCCCACCTTCAAGGAAGAAAGGGGCAAGTCCCGCATCCAGATAGACGGCCTGGTCAGGGGCAATGCCCAGGTAAGCCTGGATGAAAAGGTAACATTGAGAAAAGTCCCCTGGCAACCTGCTGAGAAGGTAGTACTGGCCCCTGTCACCCCGGGTATGATGGATAAGGACAGCAGGTACATCGGCACCCTCCTGGACGGTCTCCCCCTGGTAGAGGGAGACCGAATAAGGGCCACCCTCTTCGGCGCCCGCTACAATGAGTTCCTTGTAGAGTCTACGCTACCAAAGGACGTGGTTATAATTAAACCCACCACCTCTCTGAAGATAGCCGAAACCCTTCCCACCAAACCTGCCAGGCTGAAGGTCTCTTACGAAGACGTTGGCGGACTGGAGAAGGAGATCCAGAGGATAAGGGAGATGATAGAACTCCCATTGAAGTATCCCCAGGTCTTTGAGCGGCTGGGTATAGACCCCCCAAAGGGGGTACTGCTCTGCGGCCCGCCAGGTTGCGGTAAGACCCTCATTGCCAGGGCAGTGGCCAACGAGACGGACGCCAGTTTCTTCTCCATTAATGGCCCGGAGATTATCCATAAGTTCTATGGGGAAAGTGAGGCCAGACTTAGAGAAATCTTTGAAGAGGCCAGGAGGAATACCCCGGCCATTATATTCCTGGACGAGGTGGACGCCATCGCCCCTAAGAGGGAACAGGTCTTAGGGGAGGTAGAAAAGAGGGTAGTGGCCCAGCTACTGGCCCTCATGGACGGCCTTAAGGATAGGGGACAGGTCATAGTCATAGCGGCCACCAACATCCCCCACTCCCTGGACCCGGCCCTCAGACGGCCAGGACGCTTTGACAGGGAGATAACCATACCCATCCCTGACAAGAAGGCAAGGCTCAGGGTACTGGAGATACACTCCAGGGGCATGCCCCTGGCAGAGGACGTGGACCTGACAAAACTGGCAGAGATTACCCACGGCTTCGTAGGGGCAGATTTACAGGCCCTCTGTCGGGAGGCCGCCATGAGTTGTCTCCGACAGGTCATGCCCGAGATAGACTTCCAGAAGGCCCACATCCCCACCGAGACCCTCCTCAGCCTCAAGGTGGGAATGGAACACTTCCTGCAGGCCCTCAAAGAGATTGAACCCACCGCCATCAGGGAGGTATTTGTGGAGGTGCCCGATGTGGGGTGGGGGGATGTAGGGGGGCTGGAGGAGGTAAAGAGACAGCTCCAGGAGGCGGTGGAATGGCCCCTCAGGTACGAGAAACTATTTGAACGGGCCAGACTCACACCTCCCAAGGGGATTCTCTTAACCGGCCCTCCTGGGACGGGCAAGACACTCCTGGCAAAGGCCCTGGCCAGGGAGGGGAAGGTAAACTTTATCTCCATAAAGGGTCCGGCCCTGCTCTCCAAATACGTAGGTGAATCGGAGAGGGCCATCAGGGACATCTTCCGCAAGGCACGCCAGGCTTCCCCCTGCATCCTCTTCTTTGACGAGATTGACGCCATTGCCCCCCGCCGCGGTGCAGGGGGGATGGACTCCGGGGTCGCAGAGAGGGTAATCAGTCAGTTGCTCACCGAACTGGACGGCATAGAGGAGCTTAAAGGGGTGCTAATCCTGGGGGCCACTAACAGGGCCGACATCATTGACCCCGCCCTCCTCCGTGCAGGCCGGTTTGACGCCACCATTGAGATACCCTTCCCCGACAGGGAGGCCAGACTAAAGATATTACAGGTCCATACAAGGGATAAGCCGATAACAAAAGAGGTCGGTCTTGGTGAGCTTGTAGAACAGACGGAAGGATGGAGCGGGGCAGACATAGAACTCCTCTGCCGCAAGGCCACGATGATAGCCATCAGAAACCTTATTGAGAAAAAGGGTGAAGGAGTTGCCCCCCACGAGTTACATATCGGTGCCAGAGATTTTATGCAGGCCCTGGAAGAGGTAGGGGCTACCCGGCGGGTCGCCCCTATAGCAATGAAGCCATGAAAAACCATTACCTCTACGTCTACTGCATAAGTAGGGACACGCCCTCTCTCCATGAGCTTAGATTGCAAGGGGTAGAGTCAGAACCCGTACTCTTCCTCCCACACGGAGACCTGGCAGTGGCCCTTAGCAAGCTGTCCTGGAAGGTGTCCTCTCTAAGTAAGCAGGTGAAAGAGCCAGGCTGGGTGGCTAAGAGGGTCAGAGAACATGAATACGTGGTAGAAGAGGTCATGAGAAACCAGGCCATCCTCCCCGTAAAATTCCTGACCCTTTTTAAGAGTGAGAAAAGCCTCTTGAATACCCTTAACCCCCATCTCTCAGGGTTAGACCATTATCTGGAACACATACAGGACAAAGAGGAGTGGTCCCTAAAGGTGTATTGTGATGAATCCAGGGCGATGAGACACCTGTTGGAGACCGATGCACGTCTAAAAGAGATGTACCGCAAGACCTTCAAGACTCCTGGGGAACGATACCTCCATAAGAAACGCCTGCAAGAAATGGCCGATGAGGGGCTTGGGAACACCCTGCACAGGATGGTGCAGGAGATATACGAGTCGCTGGACTCTTTATCCGTAGAGGGGATGACCCTTAAAGTCCACGAAAAAAAGGTTACTCAGAGGATGGAGGATATGCTCCTGAACGGGGCCTTTTTGGTGTCAAAATTCGTGTTAGAGGTCTTCAAGGAGAAGGTAGAAGAGTTAGAAGGAGGTTACAGGCCATGGGGTCTCCTCTTTGAACTCGCCGGTCCCTGGCCCCCTTACAACTTCTGCCCCAGCCTGGAGAAGATACCGGATAAGGTGAATGCCTGATGGAGGTTTGTAGGGGCAGGCTTTACGCCTGCCCAACGCAGGGGAAAAGGTACCGGATGAGGTGAATGTCTGATGGAGACCGTTGCTTGTAGGGGCAGGCTTTACGCCTGCCCCCCTCCCACCTACCTCTACTGCGTGAGCAGGGGGGGGTTATCTCTACCAGATACCCTGAAGGGAGTGGGAGAGAGTCCCCTGGAGGTTATTACATGGGGAGGACTGGCCGGGGTGTGTTCGGTGCTTCCTAAGGACGGCTACTCTCTTACCCTCCAGGACCTCTTCCTGCATAAGGAGGTGGTGGAATACGCCCACACCCTTTTGGCCGTGATTCCCATGCGATTCTCCACCACCCTGAAGCGCCGGGAGGCGGTGGTGGAACTCCTGCAAAGGCATTCCTCCCAGCTAGAAGAGACCCTTGATAGGTTGGAAGATATGGTAGAGATTAGTCTGAGGGTGGTACTGGAAGGCGAGGAGGGAAACCCCCTCCCTGCTCCCAAATCTGGAGAAAGGGCAGAGGCCCCGAGTGGGATAGAGTATCTCAGACAAAAGAGGCAGGTTCAAGAGGAAGGACGCCAACTCGGCCTGAGGGCAGAGGAGGTATGTAAGGTCTTGGAACAAAGGCTCAGACCGTTAATTGCGGGGAGCCAGCTTGAATCAAGCAGGTACATGTCTTCTATCTACTTCCTGGTGAGGAGGAACAGATTAGAAGAATTTGAGAGGGCCTTTGGTGAGATTAGAGGACGTCTCCCTGAGAAGGTACTTTACAGTGGCCCCTGGCCTCCTTACAGCTTTGTCCCGGAGTTTCTTGAAATCTGACTGTAGGGGCGGGTTTTAAACCCGCCCCTACTCCCTCCCCCTTGAGGGGGGGAGGGAAGGGTGGGGGTGAACCCCCTCCCCCTTCCCCCTCCCACGAGGGGAGGGGGAATTTTAAGGAGTTATTCAGTATCACGAAAGGGAAGATTATGACCAGTACAATAACCTCTTGTCGGATATGCAGGGACAGGGAGGAGCCCCTGGAGTCCCTTACAAAGGCCCTGAATGCCGCAAAGGATAGCCAGGACAAGATAAGGAGGGCCGAGGCCATTATCAAGGAGGTAGATGGACTCCTGGAGGACCCCGGGCATGACCAGTCTGCCCGGTGTCAGGCCTTCCGCCAGACTGCCTCCCTGAAGAAGCAGATAGCTGAAATGGCCATAAAACTCCATAGCTCACTTGGAAAGAAGACCATCGGCTAAGTAGCCGCAGGCTTTAGCCTGCGTATTTCCCCTCTAAAAAGAGGGGATAAAGGGGTGTGTATTAACACACCCCCCACCCCTCTTGATAGAGGGGAGACGCAACCTAAAGGCTTAGGCCGTGAGCTCAGCCGAAACGGTTGCGGCTACTAAAGGAAAACCAGTGGCTGAGAGGTAGAAATGGTAATGTCCGACACAGAGAAATTTTTTGAACAAATCATCTCCCACTTACCCATCTCCATCCTGGTCTTTGATTCCTCCTTGAAGGTGGTATTCGTCAACGAGAACTTCCTGGAAAAGACCCGACTTAAATTGGATGCCGTAATGGGTAGAGGCCCGGAGGCTATATTCCCTCCCGTACTATTGAAATACAGCCGCCTCCCAGGCCTCCTGAAGAAGGTCGTCCAGGAGGGGAAGGGTATCCCTGGACAAGAAATGGTCTACAGGGCCCCGGGCATCCCCTACAGGGTCTACTACTACAGCCTGAACCCCCTCAAGGGGATAAAAGGGATGGATAACGTCATGCTCCTCATGGAGGACATAACAGAGCAGACAAGGCTGAGGGAGGAGGTCAGGAAGACTGAGAGACATCTGGCCAGCGTAGTGGAGAGCGCCAACGACATAGTGGTCTCGCTTGACTCTTATGGCACAATTACCACCTGGAATACCGCCGGGGAGAAGATTACGGGGTTCAGTGCCCTGGAAGTCATAGGGCGACATATCACCACCCTCTGCACCCCAAGAGATGCCGAGGAGATGAGGCAAGTCCTCCAGAGCGCCGCCCAGCCAGGAAAGGTAGAACACCTGGAGGTGGAGATAACGACCAAAGGAGGCACGAAGATAGCCGTTGCATGGGGTTTTTCTTCTATGCGGAGTGAGGCCGGGACACTGGTGGGGCTGGTGGGCATTGGGCGTGACCTCACGGAGACGAAACAGCTCCAGGCCCAGTTGATTCACTCGGCCAAGCTCGCCTCCCTGGGGGTCCTGGCAGGGGGCATTGCCCACGAACTTAGAAACCCGCTGGGGATAAGCTCTGCCGCCGCACAGATATTTATGGAGAGACCGGATGACCCTCAACTCCTCAAGGAGTGCGCCCAGAAGATCCACACAGGTATCAACAGGGCCTCCGAGATAATAGAGGGCCTGCTAAAATTTGCCCGCCCCTCCACAAGATACAATGAACCCACCGATATCAACAAAATCCTGGAGGAGACTCTCACACTTATCGGCAAACAGCTTTCTACCCAGCAAATCACCGTGCATACAGACCTTAGCCCCTCCTTGCCCCTGATTAATGCCGATGGCAAACTACTGAAACAGGTCTTCCTGAACATTATCGTTAACGCCTATAACGCCATGCCCAGGGGGGGACTGTTATGGATAAAGACCGAGGTGGAAAAGGGAGGGCGGCCCTGGTTCTTGGTGGTAACCTTCAGAGACAATGGGGCAGGTATCCCTAAAGAGCACATAGACAAGATATTTGACCCCTTTTTTACCACCATGCCCCTGGGCAAGGGCACCGGACTTGGACTGGCTATATGCTATGGTATCGTTAAGGAACATGGTGGAGAGATAAGAGTAGCGAGCAACGAAGGGGAAGGTTCTACGTTTACCGTCTTACTTCCAATAACAAAATGAGACCGATGAAAAACCCTACTCGGAAGTCTGTAGGGGCACGGCGCGCCGTGCCCCTACTTAAAAGACCAGATTCTTCTCCGCCTGAGGCGGCTCAGAATGACAAATAGTGCTGTATAGACTTTTTTGAAGAGGACTCAAATAAATGGCCGTACAAGAACTAAAGGCACTGGTAATAGATGACGAAGTAGACATGTGCTGGGCACTGGAGAGGGTGCTGCAGGGTGAGGGTATTAAGACCCATAGCGTCTACACCGCAGAGGGCGCATTGGCAATATTAAAAAAGAATACCCCACAACTGGCCTTCGTGGATATTAAACTACCTGACATGGACGGTATTGAGCTGGCAAAACTGATAAAGGCCTCTAATCCCTCCCTCCCTTTGGTCCTGATATCAGGATATTACTATGGCGATGACCCTGCTATTAAGAAGGGACTGGAAGAAGGGTTATATGTTGGGTTTATAAGCAAGCCCTTTGAAGTTAACGAGATAAGGAGTTACGCACGCCGCTTCTTCCCCAAAGGGGGTAATCCCTCTCCTTAGTAATTTGGGCAGACACGTAGGTCTGCCCCTACTTGATGGGCCACTCCTTGCCGTAGGGGCGTATTGCTATACGCCCCTACATTTAGTATCCCCTTCCATTGAGGTTCTCTGTTCTTATAGGATGCCTTCAATGATTGGCGATTCTCTTCCATAGTAATCCTTCCAAAAAAGCAGTAGTAGTCCATGTCCCCTCTAGAAAGAGGGGATAAAGGGGTGTGTATTCAGGATCCACCTCAGGTGGACTAAAGCTTTGTACCTACAACTCTTCAGGACAGGGCTAAAGCCCTGTCCCTACTTTTTCCTGCCTTTTTCCTACCATTGGCACTGGATTAGCTAATTATGAGGAACGAAGTTTCTAGTCTTAGGGACCAAGTGAAAAGGAGGTGAAGAAAGATGGCAAGGGTAGCGAAGAGTTGTGATTCCAGTAGTCTGGCCGAGGTCGTTGATCGTGTGTTGGACAAGGGAATCGTCATTGATGCCTGGGTAAGGGTATCCTTAGTAGGCATTGAACTGCTCTCAATAGAGGCCAGGGTAGTGATCGCCTCTGTAGAGACCTATCTAAAGTATGCGGAGGCCATAGGGCTGACTGCAACCGCCGCCGCACCGGCTTAATAGACGGTCTGAGACCTTTGGAGGACCCCACAAAATTGTCATTCTGAGGGAGTGAAACGACCGAAGAATCTAGATTCTTCGCTTCGCTCAGAATGACATCACAGGGGATTCCAGTGATTTTTCCAAAGGTCTAGGTTTGCGGTAGAAACCCTTTTTAAGAGGGGGACCAGGGACATTCACGGCCGCTTGTGTCTCCTCGTCCCCCTCCGTAAAGGGTCTTAATCACAATAACGAGACCTATGCAAAAGTTGCAACCGAAATTCCCTCCCCCTGGATGGGGGAGGGAAGGTTGAAAATCCGCCTCAGGCGGGGTGGGGGTGAGTACCACCCTCCCCCTTCCCCCTCCCCTCAAGGGAGGGGGAAACTACAGGCACAGTCCGCCTCAGGCGGATTTGCAGAGGTCTCAATAACGTCATTCTGATTAGAAAAGGAGGACGAACAATGGAATTCACTTTTGCCAAGAAGATGGAGGATATGTGCCAAGATATGCTGGCCTCCAAGAAAGCAAGGAATAAAAGGTGCAAAGAGATGGTTCAAGAAACCCACAATTTCTTAGAGGAAGTCAGGAACGACTTTCTCCCGCCTATAAGACAGAGGTGCAAGGAGATAGCTCAAGAGACCCACAATTTCTTAGGGGAATTCAGACATGACTTTATCCAGCCCGTGAGGCAGGAACTCCAGGCTGCAAGTAAGACCTTTAAGAAGTTTTCTAAGGAATTTGCAGGGGTTCATTAACAGGTGACATCAAAACCTGGAAGGAGTTAGACTATGTACCCGGATTCTGAATATTCGGAATATACGGTCCTTAGGCCAGAGGCCAGGGAAGACTTTGTCTTGACCCCCTACCTGGAAGGTATTATCAAGAGGTCTCTGGCCTACCTCAAGGGGGGTTATCCCGTACATTTTAGCGGTCCAGCCGGTAGCGGTAAGACCACACTGGCCTTCTACGTAGCCTCCAGACTGGAGAGGCCCCTTGTGGCCATTTATGGGGATGAGGAATACCGCACCACCGACCTCCTGGGAGGGGGAAATGGCTACCATTCGAGTAGGACAGTGGATAACTACATCCATTCCGTCCTTAAGGTGGATGAAAGCATGGCCAAGAGGTGGGTAGACCACAGGCTTGCCCTGTCCTGTAAAAATGGCTACACCCTCCTCTACGACGAGTTTAACCGCAGTAGGCCCGAGGCCAATAACATACTCCTCAGTGTCCTGGAAGAGGGACTCATCTGTATGCCCAGCCATTACACGGGCGGTAATACCTACCGGGCCATCCACCCCGACTTCAGGGCCATCTTTACCAGTAACCCCATGGAGTATGCAGGTATCCACGACACCCAGGAGGCCCTCCTGGACAGGATGGTTACCATTGGCCTTACGTACCCGGACAAGGAGACAGAGGTACAGATAGCTCAGGTAAAGTCTGGACTGCCTTCAAAGGACGTAGAGACCATCGTGCAGATGGTCAGGGGTTTCAGGGAAAGGGGTATGAACCACCGCAGGCCCACAATAAGGGCCAGCGTTACTATTGCAAAGATGCTTGCCCAGGAGACAATCCCTGTGTCACCCGAAGGAGACTTCCTTGAGATTTGCAATGATATCCTTAGGGCCTCCAATGGCCATGAGGGACGTTTAACCGCCGAGGATGTGAGACCCTATTTCCCCTAAGAAAGACCCGCAGGAGAGGATAAGACTCCATGAAGAAGACCGTGAGAATGAGAAGAGGGATAGAAGTCCTGAGGTCGCTCAGACCCCATTACTCAAGGGAACGAGATGAACTTTACCGAAAATTAACCGCCCTTACTGCAAGGAAGGGCGGCATTGAGGTACAGCTCAAGAGCTACGAAGAAAGGGTGGAAGCCCTCACAGAAATACTCCAGAAGCTACGAAAGGAAGAGTCTGAATTAACCAGTCTCCTGAAGTCTGATACAAACTTTCCTTCCAATAATGGAGGGGATAAAAAGCAATGTGCCGTACCCGAAACCAAAAAGGGCGGGGAAAAGGAGA
>MHYW01000131.1 GCA_001828545.1 Planctomycetes bacterium RIFCSPHIGHO2_12_FULL_52_36 | reverse complement strand
ATCATAAACGCCCCTTTTAACAAATCTATGAAAGGTAGAGGTGCGTTGAAACGCACCCTACATCTTCCTGCATTTTATGAGAGAGCATGAGCCAAAGAGGTTTACCCTCTCTCGGTGTTCTATCCTTAGCCCTGCTTCCAGGAGGATGGCCTCTATGTCCAGGTGCTGTCCGAGACCCAGGGCCATCCTGAAGGGGGAGAAAAATTTGTCCATCTGAGAGAGCCAGCCCTCGGTGTTGCCTGCATAGTTCAGGATGTAAATCTCTCCCCCCTCCCGACAGACCCGCCCCATCTCCAGTACCAGCCTCAAGGGTTCGGGCACAACGGCCATTGTATGGGCGGCAATCACCTTATGGAACCTCCCTGAGGGGAAGTCCATCCTGGTGGCGTCCATCTCATGCAACTCTACGTGGGATAACCCGAAGTCCCGCTTCCTCTGTCGGGCCTTCTCCAGCATCTCCGCTGAGAGGTCTATCCCTACTACGCTGGCCTCCCTCGGATATAACGGGAGGGCTATACCAGTCCCTACCCCTACCTCCAGTATCTCCTCCCTGGGCTTTATATCCATAAGCCTTATAGCGGCCCTCCTGCCCGGGGCGTATAATCTCCCAAAGAAGCTGTCATAAAAGGAGGAATAAAAGGCGTATATTCTCTTTAGTCTCTCTGATTCCATAATTGGTGCCAGCTATATTTTTAACATGATTCTCTAAAACGCAGGCTAAAGCCTGCGGCTACATCTCTTGCTGATTCCATATTTTTCTAGACCTCTGCAAAAGCGCCCCTACGGGCATATGCAATATGCCCCTACAATGGGCAGACACATAGGTCTGCCCCTACTTCGCTCAGAATGACAAGTGTTGCTCATACTTGGTGCCCAGTCTTCAGGCCCTTCTACGGGCACGGCAACGCCGTGCCCCTACATCTTCCTGTTTCCGTTCCCATTTCCATACCCTGCCAGTACCCTGCATATAGAGTCCTGGAATTCCTTTACGTGGGCTGGGGCTACCTTGAAGTCATTGACCAGGATAGAAAAGGCAAGTGTGTCTCCCCCCTGGGTCTCCACGTAGCCGGAAAGGGCGCAGACTTTGGAGATGTAGCCTGTCTTGGCCTTGACCCTTCCCATGCAAGAAGGCCCTTTTAATCTCTTGTGGAGGCTACCTTTGATACCTGAGACTGGCAGGGAAGAGACAAACGTCTCGCTCTCCTTATGCTGGTACATGAAGACCAGCAAGTCGGTTATCATCTCCGGGGAGAAGCGGTTTTCCCTGCACAGACCTGAGCCATCTTCCACCTGATATTCCCGTGGTTCGTAACCCAATTTAAACATCAGTTCTTTAATTACTTCCAGGCCGGCCGGGCGGCTCCCCTCACCCCTCACCTCTGCGCCAACGGTCTTGAGTATCTGCTCCGCATAAAAGTTATGACTCTTGGTGTTGGCTACCGTCACGGCCTGGGCCATGGTGGAGGTGGTACACTTAAGGAGCTTCCATGTCGTCTGGTCTGATTCCTCCGCCCCCAACAACCTTGGCTGGCCGGATACCTTGATACCCTTCTTTCCCAGTACCTCACGGAAGACGCTCGCAAGGAAGAGGGGTGGATTGTCCACTGGCACTGACACTGAGTATTTCGGGGATTTGCGTCCCTGGGGTATCTCTCCCTTGACGCAAATCTCTCCGGAATCGGGGTCTCTGTTCACGTGCACCCGAGCTTTTTTAAGATTATCCGATACCTTACAAGAGTTAACGACCTTTAGATAACCACCGCCTGGTTCTAACTCCATCTCTGCCCTGCCGTTCTTGCCAGGCTGGAGGATAACGTCCACACAATTGTCGTTAAGAGAGAGGGCGCTGGTGGGGGCACAGTACCAGGAGAGGAGTTGGTCCTTTGGCCAGCCTGGGTGAATCCACTCCTTGTCAAAGAAAGAGGCATCGGCCACTATGTCTCCCCCTATCTCTTTTATCCCGGCCTGGAGGACGACCTCTGCCCAGTCTTCCAAGACTGCGGTAACCTTCCCTCCATTAAAACGGCCAGAGATGTTAGGGTCTCCCCCTCCTCGGACGATTATATCCCCGAGGAGCCTCCCTTTGGGGTCTATCTCGCCCCGATAGAAGACCCTGGTCTTGAATTGATACTGCGCGCCCAGGTAATCCAGGGCACTTGCAGTGGTAAAGAGTTTCATGTTGGAGGCCACAGTAAAGAGTTCCCGGCTATTGTGTCTAAAGAGGGGGGTTTTATCTGAGAGTCTGACCACGCTAATCCCCACCGAGGCACCTTTTAAGGTGTTAGGTGAGAGCAGAGGTAAGAGCTGTTGGGCCAGCCCTGAACCGTTCTGGTTCAGGGCCAGCCCCGGACCGTGTTGGTTTGGGGCCGATTCTTCCCCGAGGAGCGGCGTATGGTAGCAGAAGGCAGTAAGCAGTAAACAGCAGGCAGCCATGCACCACGTAGGGTGCATGGCTTGCCATGAACCCCTGTGGTACATGGTATGACCGTGAACCCGACGTGGTTCACGGTAGGCAGAAAACAGTAGGCAGTAGACAGTAAGCAGTAAGGAGTAACTCTTTCTACTACCTACGCCATACTGCCTACTGTCTACTGGGTTTTTAAGAGGCACTGTAGGTACTCTTCCTCTTTTTCTTCTTTTTAGAGACTCCTTTTGAGGGCTTTTTGGGCCGTTTCTTTGGGGGTTTCTCTACTGGTTTCTCTACTATCTGTTCAACTCTTGCTATAACCTGGTCTTTATCCAGAGGCATTCCCAGGACGGCAGAGGCCCCTTCCTTCAGGAGGCTGGATTGGTATCGCTTGGATTTTTGTTCCGTCAGGAATATGATGGGCAATTTAGAGAACTGTTGGTGAAGCTTTCTGAGGGTGTCAATAGCCTGGGTGCTGGCCCCCACGATGGCCAGGTCCATCTTCCTTTCCTCTAATATAGTAAAGGCAACCTGACTGCTTAGGGCCACCTCGGTTTCAAAACCTACTAAATCCAGGTCGTCCCGCAGTTCATCCACTAACTGCCTATCTTCTTCTAATATTAGAATCCGAGCCCTGGTCATTTACGGGAGGGCAGTAGCACCTCCGGGTGCCAAAGAGATGGTGGAGGCGGCGGGAATTGAACCCGCGTCCCAATGCATCTTGGTAAAGGCTTCTACATGCTTAGTCTATCTTTTTAACCTTCGTCGCTTTCAGGCCCCAATAGACAGGGTCCCGAAGCAACTAGCCTGACATTATTCTCGCCCGTCCCTCCTCAAGCTAAAAGGGTCGGGCCAGCCTGCTAGCTGTCGTCCTTCCAACCCCGCAGGCAGGGCCGGAGAGACGGGCTGCTAATTAGGCAGCCATTGCCAGATTGTATTCGGCATTTATCATTGCGCCAGGTGTTTTACGAGGCCTCCTGACAACCTCAGCATGCCACTCATTTACCTACCTGCACGGTCGAATCCCTTCGCCCCCCTTTTACCTCTTTAGGGCCCTTTGTACCTCACGCTCAACTACCCTTCGGCGTAGGGTCTCCCGCTTGTCGGCAAGGTCCTTGCCTTTAGCTAAGGCAATCTCTACCTTGGCGTAGCCGTTCTTAAAGTACAGTGAAACGGGCACTAACGTAAAACCACGTTGTTGTATCTTACCTAGAATCTTTTTAATCTCTTCCTTATTCAGCAAGAGCTTCCTGGGCCGCTTAGGCTCATGGGCTTCCATCCCTGCCTGCTCGTAAGGGCCTATGTGCATACCATACAGGTATATCTCCCCGTCTCTTACCTGGGCAAAGCTCTCGCTAAGGCTTACGTTATGGCCCCTTAAAGATTTTACCTCACTGCCCTTAAGGACTAATCCCGCCTCATACCTATCCAGGAGGTGGTACTTAAAATGGGCCTGCCTGTTAGTGGCCACTACATCCATTAGAGCATACGGCCCTTAAGAGATAGGATAACAAATTTTTACCTACAAAGCAACCGTTAAGCATAATAACTTTATCCCAAGATTTCAAGCTTTTTTTCCCTTAGTCCACAATAATTTTTTGTTGACTATACTATGCCTGAGACGTTATAAATCTCTAATACGCTGGATGGTGTGCCACAGGAGATTATTAAAAAATCTCATAAAAGTTGAAAAATCTTCTTGACTGGGGAGGATTAAAATTTATAATTACGTCAATTGTTTCTTGTATCTTTCGTAAACACGGAGACTTATAGTGAGCCTGACCAAGAACAAAGACATAAGAAGAACCCTTCACGATGTGGCCGAACTACTTAGAGACGTGGAAAAGTTCTTCAGCCGCACGGGCCAGACAGACATTGAACAAAAGGTCCATGATATGGTCATCCAAATGGAAGAACCTTTCTATCTGCTTGTGGCGGGAGAGTATAACTCAGGCAAGTCTAGTTTTATCAATGCCCTGCTGGGCGAGAAAATACTCCGTGAGGGACCAACCCCCACTACCCGCAAGATTACCATCCTCACCCACGGTGATAGCTACAACGTAGAAGAAATCCAGGAAAACCTTTGTCGGGTTACATATCCTCTTGAAACCCTCAAAGATATAACCCTTATTGATACTCCTGGCACCAACTCGGTCTTTGTAGAACACGAAAAGATTATTGAGGGTTTTATCCACAGGGCTGAGTTAGTCATATTCATCACCTCCTCTGACAAACCCCTTACAGAGAGCGAATGTAAGTTCCTCAATCTCCTCAAAGGCAAGTGGGGCCGCAAGGTACTATTTATCCTCAGCAAGATAGACCTGAAGACGGAGGAGGAGCAGAGAGAGATAATATCCTTCATTGAAAAGAATTGCTATAAACTGATGGGCTTTGAACCCAAGATCCTTAGCATGTCCAGCGTTGAGGCCTTCAGGGCCAAAGAGACGAAGTCCCCGGAACTCCTCAAGAAAAGCAATGTAGGGGAGGTAGAGGATTTCATCAACGAGAAACTGGACCTGGACGTAAAGATGGAGTTAAAGTACCTCAGCCCTTTGAAGTTCCTTTTCAACGTCTTTGGTGAGCTACGACAGGATTTGCAGGGTAACATCGCCCGCTACAACACCGAGATAGCAGGGATAGAGAGACTTGAGGCCCGGCTCAAGAGCAAAAAGGAAGACATGCAGGACTACTGCCAGAAATACAAGGGCGAGATACAGTCGGCCTTTACCAGGTTAAAGGAGAGACTGGACACCTTCCTGAGTTTTCACCTGACCACAAGGGCACTCATGGCCTCTTTGTTCTCCCGAGAAAAGATTGCAGACCGCTTCCGTAAAGATTTAACTGGTCTATCCAATCCCCTGGAAGACCTGGACCGGGTAATAGATGATGCGGTAGATTACGTGACCAGGAACAATCGTTCCCTCTGGGAAATGGCCCTGGACTACAAGAGCGCGGAAAAGGGGCAGAAAAAGCCTGGAGAGGAACGAACCGGTGGTCTTTCCTTTGAGGACAAAAAGAATGAACTGCAGTACCTCCTCCGCGAGCACTCCAAGGAGTACAGGGAGTTTGACATAAACAAGGAGGCAGACAGACTAAGGGTAGTAGCCCAGAGTGGTCTGGCCAGTTTTCTGGCCCTGGAAGGAGTAGCCCTGGCCGCCCTGGGAGGGTTTGGTTTCTTCCTCTGGTTCCTTGCCCCGGTGGCCGCCATCCTTATCGGGGTCGGGTTCATAATGGTCCCTCAAAAGCGCAAGGCCTTCCGCAACGAATTGTTCAAGCGGGTTGACGTCCACTGTGAGCGCTTCACCAGCTTCATGTCCACTGAGTTAGATAAATTCATAGACAGGGTCATAGAGGACATTGAGAATAACGTCGGCTCCTTCAGGGACACCCGTTGGTCAGAACGGGAGGTGGCTATGAAACACCTGGCAGAACTGAACGAGCTGGCCGATAAGGTAAGGGCCCTTATCGGGAAGAGTACACTCCCTTAGAAAAAGTAGACAGTAGTCAGTAGACAGTAGCCAGGGGGAAAAGACTTTCAGCCACCTACTTTCTACTAGCTACTTGCTACTAGCTACTAGCTACTTACCATGCTACTCCTGGGAATAGGTTACGACATCCATAGACTGGTAGAGGGACGCAAATTATTCCTGGGAGGGATAGAGTTTGACTCCCCCGTAGGGCTCCTTGGCCATTCCGACGCCGATGTGGTACTGCACGCCATATGCGACGCCCTCCTCGGGGCCGCCGCCCTTGGAGACATAGGAGAACACTTCCCCGACGATGACCCCAGATGGAAAGGTATCTCCAGCGCACTGCTCACAGGAAAGGTCATGGAGTTGATAAGAGAAAAGGGGCTCCAGGTAAATAATGTAGACGTAATGGTCCTGGCCCAGAGGCCCAGACTGGGACCCAAAAAAGGAGAGATGAGACAGAAGGTGGCTCAGCTACTGGGTATCTCACACGAGAGGGTAAATATAAAGGCCACTACCATGGAGGGACTGGACGCCATCGGTAGGGGGGAGGCCATAGCCACCCAGGCCGCCGTGACCCTTCTGTCCGACTGAGACAGATTGTATTGTTCATAGTAGGGGCAGGGGTTACCCCTGCCCTGCACCAGACCTGCCCTAAAGTCCGCCTCAGGCGGAGAAGGGACGGTACAGGGCCTACCCGACCTTCCTTCGTAACGTGCTCCGCCTCAGGCGGACAAGACCTGCCCCTACATTACTGCCTGAGACGGATTAGCTTGACAGTCCAAGGGTGGCGGGGTATTATCTTGGCATGGGGAGAGGGGGGAGTAGGGTGCAGTCTTACTCTATGACTCCTACCCTGAACCCAAGGGCTTTTAAAAGGGGAAAAAGGCATGGCATGGTGGGCTCCATGGACGTGGGTCAGCGGGAATAAAGAGGAGACCGAAGAAGGGCTTACAGAAGAACAGGCAGGCCCTCCTCCGTCGGAAGAGACCCTGTCACCCGAACTCCCAGAGGAAGAAGGCGGTGCATCCTCCTGGTGGCGACCCTGGACCTGGTATGGGAGGGGTACGGAAGGGCTAGAAGACCTGGAGGCCGGCCTCCCACTGGAGGGGGAGTTACCAAAGGGGGCAAGACCCTATAGTCCCACCGCACAAGGGCCTGAACTAGAAAGGGGGAGACCCGCCACAGAGGAAGGGTTTCCTAGAATAGAAAGAAAGAGACCTCCCAAGGAGGTCCTGGTAGAAGAGGAGGAACTGGAGGGCTTCCTCCCGGAGGAAGAGGGGTATCCTGGTGGTCTGTATATCTCTGACAAAAAGATAGAGGGCAGTTTCAAGAAGTTTTGTCTGGCCCTCTTCTCCATCTTCCTCCTGCCTTTCATACTGGTCTTCGGGATAGGTCTGGCCATCTGCGTCTTCCTATTAATATTCCCCATACTCATAGCCTTCTTTCCCGTATTCTTCGTCGGTCTCTCTATGCTCCTCATTATCGCCCCCGCGGCCGTACCAGTACTTATAATCTATATCATGGTCACCGAAAGGAGCCTGCTTCTAATAAACTCCAGGGGG
>MHYW01000130.1 GCA_001828545.1 Planctomycetes bacterium RIFCSPHIGHO2_12_FULL_52_36 | reverse complement strand
GAGATGGCCCTGGAACTCAACCCCAATTCCCCCATTGCCTGGGATGGGAAAGGTATGACGTTGGGTAACCTCATGCGTCCACAGGAAGCCCTTCAGTCCCACGGACAGGCCCTGAAGTTAGACCCGGCGTTTGCCAGGGCATGGAACAACAAGGGGGTAGTCCTGGGTGAACTCAAGCGCTACAAAGAGGCCCTCTCAGCCTACGTCCAGACAGTGGAACTTGACCCCGGTTTTGCTACCGCCTGGTATAACATTGCCATGACCTCCGCCGTGCTGGGGGATAAGGAGAAGATGGTGGAAGGCCTGAAGCAGGTGCTCAGACTTGACGGCACAATGAAAGAGGCCATACTGGACGACTTTCAGACCTTTATTGACGAGGGAGAACTAGAGGCCCTCGTAAGCCAGGCGTCACATGGCCCTGGTTAGTCTGAAAGGACTACTGGATAAGGCATCGTCAGGGGGCTATGCAGTACCAGCCTTTAACGTAAACAATCTAGAGACCGTCCAGGCGGCCTTCCAGGCGGCCCAACTGGAGCGCTCCCCGGTAATCTTGCAGGCTACAGAAAAGGCAGGAGAGTACGCCGGGTTTGACCTGCTATCCGCCATGGTGCATAAGGCCGCCGAGTCCGCCTTAGGCGGACCAGTACCTGCAGCCCTTCACCTGGACCACGGTGGTAGCGTGGAGGTGGTACTGAAGGCCATACGCAATGGTTTTACCTCCGTGATGATTGATGGCAGTCACCTGGACTTTGATAAAAACATAGGGCTTACCCGGAGGGTGGTAGAGGTGGCCCACCCGGCGGGGGTAAGTGTGGAGGCCGAACTGGGGAGACTTGGAGGGATTGAAGACGAGGTGGCAGGAGAGGTGCAACTGACAGACCCCGAGGCCGCAGGGCGTTTCGTAAAGGAAACGGGGGTAGACGCCCTGGCTGTGGCCATTGGCACAAGTCACGGGGCCTACAAATTCAGAGGTGAGCCCAGGTTGAGGACTGACCTGGTAAAGAGGATAAAGGATTTAGTAAATATCCCACTGGTCCTCCACGGGGCCTCCAGCGTGGAGAAGGAGATTGTGGATATGGCCGAGCTTTATGGTGCAAGATTAAAAGGGGCAAAGGGCATACCCCTGGAATCCATAAGGGAGGCCATAAAGAACGGCATAAATAAGATAAATATTGACACTGACTTGAGACTTGCATTTACGGCTTCCATAAGAAAAGTCTTGACGGAGAGCCCGGAGGAATTTGACCCAAGAAAGATACTGGGTCCTGCCAGGGAATTAATGGTCCAGACCATGAGGAATAAGATGAAGGTCTTTGGCTCATCTGGTAAAGCCCTGCCCTGAGCCGAGCCGAAGGGTCAGATGAAGGAGTCCGCGTCAAGGCGATACAAAGTACTGGAGCACACGGCAGACCTGGCCCTGGAGGTCTATGGCAGGGACTTAAAGGAACTCTTTGGTAATGCCGCCTTTGCCCTCTTTGACGTCGTTACTGACTTGTCCAGGGTAGAGGAGAGGGTGGAAAGGACCGTCAGACTCCGCGCATTTGACCTGGAGCAACTCCTGGTAAACTGGTTGAATGAACTGCTCTACTACCACGAGGTAGAACAACTCCTCTTTAAGAGGTTTGAGGTAAGGGGATTGGAGTCCGATAATCTGGAGGCCGTAGCCTATGGGGAGTCTTTCCGTGAAGGGAGACACATAATTTTGACCAGCCCCAAGGCCGTTACCCATCATAAAATAGAGGTGGTAGAAGTACCCGAAGGCTGGCGGGCCAGGGTGATAATAGACCTTTGAGGGAGGATAGCCCTGGTGCTCCGCCACCAGGGAACAAGTTGTAGGGGCAGGGTTTACCCCTGCCCAGGTGAGGAAGATGGAAAAGGAATTAACCCTGAACATAAAGCAGATAGACCCCTACCGCTGGAAGATAGAGAAGGAAGGCGGCATGAGGGTAGAGGGCATAGTCTATGCCGATTCCAGGATTATGGAGGAGATAAAGAGGGATTTGAGCCTGCGTCAGGTGGCCAACGTAGCCACCCTGCCAGGGATAGTGAGGGCCTCCCTGGCCATGCCAGATATCCATGAGGGGTACGGGTTTCCCATAGGTGGCGTAGCCGCCTTTGATGAGACAGGCGTAATCTCTCCGGGGGGCGTAGGTTATGACATCAACTGTGGGGTAAGGGTATTACGCTCCAATCTGCGTAGAGAAGAGATACAGGATATGATGAAAGAATTAGTCAACACCCTTTTTAGGAATATCCCCACAGGGGTAGGCTCGCACAGGAAGGACCTCAAGCTGGGTATTGAAGAGGAAAAGGGCCTCCTGAGGCAAGGCGCCCGCTGGGCCGTAAGCAGGGGTTACGGCTACGAGAGAGACCTGGATCACATTGAGGAACGGGGTTGTATCCAGGGGGCTGACCCAGGGGAGGTATCCGATAGGGCCATGGAGAGGGGCCGGGCACAGGTAGGCACCCTGGGTTCCGGGAACCACTTTGTGGAGGTGGACGTAATCTCTGAGATATATGATGAGAAGCTGGCCAGTACCCTGGGCCTTGAACTGGGCGGGGTAGCCGTCCAGGTGCACACAGGTAGCAGGGGGTTGGGTTATCAGGTCTGCGACGATTTCATAGGGGTCATGCTGAGGGCCGCCAGTAAGTATGGGATAGAGCTCGTAGACCGCCAGCTATGCTGTGCCCCAATAGACTCTGAGGAAGGGAGGCGCTACTTTGCCGCCATGGCCTGCGCAGCCAATTTTGCCTTTACCAATCGCCAGATGATTACCCATTGGGTAAGGGAGAGTTTCTCCCACATGCTAAAAAGGCCTTCGGAAGACCTGGGGCTGGAGCTTATATACGACGTCTGCCATAACATTGCCAAGTTTGAGACCCACAACGTGGACGGCAAGCCCGCGAAACTCTGCGTCCACAGGAAGGGGGCTACCAGGGCACTACCCCCTGGGCATCCCCAGACCCCTGCGGCCTATAGGGAGATAGGCCAGCCTGTACTTATCCCCGGAGATATGGGCAGGTGTTCCTATGTCCTGGTGGGTACGGAGGCGGCCAGCCAGGAGACCTTTGCCAGCAGTTGTCATGGGGCTGGCAGGGTAATGAGCCGCACCCAGGCAACGAAGCGGGCCAAAGGGAAAAATATCCTCAGGGAGATGGAGGACATGGGTATCATCGTCAGGGCCTCAGGCTGGGACACCCTGGCCGAAGAGATACCAGAGGCCTATAAAGACGTTACAGAGGTGGTGAACGTCGTCCATAACGCCGGCATCGCCCGCAAGGTCGTACAGCTAAAACCCCTGGGGGTTATTAAGGGGTAGCACTGTAGGTAGGGGCAGGTCTTGCCCCTATTTTAGAAGCCTCAATACGCCTAGCATCAGTCTTCCCACCGCCGCCATACCCTCTACCTCCACCATTTCCAGTGTATCCCACGGGGTATGGACCCATAAGGAACGCCTGGAGACGGTGGAGAACGTAACGGCACGGTATCCATTGGCAATAAATGGGAAATGGTCGGCCATAGCGCCCATTGTAATGGGGGGAGAATAGACATGTAGGGCATCCGCCTGAGGCGGACAACGTGCCCCTACGGCCTCTGCCGCCCTCCTTATTAAGGCTAAAAATTCCTTCTGTCCCTGGGAGGAGGGATGGAGCCCTATCTTATCTGTGCAATAGACCCTGCCCTTCGTCCCCACTCCATCCAGGTTAATAAAAAAGGAGTTTGCTTGTAGGGGCGTATTGCAATACGCCCCTACGGATTTGCGCAGCCAGAAGGCACCAACCAGCCCCTCCTCTTCTGCCCCTGTGGCCACAAAATGGAACCTTAAACCCTTGAACCCCTGAACTTTTGAGCTTTTGAACTCTTGAACTTCTTTTTTAATGGCCTTCGCAAGATGGAGCATCACCGCTACCCCAGAGGCATTGTCTATTGCCCCCGGGGAGAGATTTCTGGTCTTAGTCCATAACAATACTAGACCACTGGTGAGTGCCGTTATAAAAATGGCCCTCTCAATTGTGCCCGGTACGTGAAGACCGGCCAGGGGTATCAGGAGGTGGTATGCCGACAAAGACAACGTAGATAAGAATAGGGCCATTACCAGTGGGATACGCCCCCCAATGGGGAGGGTCTGGCTCTTGGAGTCGTAATGGGCCAAGATGTAAATGTGTGCTACCGTAGGGGCGTATTGCAATACGCCCCTACCATCTGGCCATGTGGCCGTTATATTCTTTGAATGGAGTTTTTTTAGGAAGGGGATCTCTTTAAAAAAGGCCCATCCAAGAAGGGCCACCACTGGCCTGCCCCAGAGAAAACCCAGGGTAAGAATTAGGATATAGAGGCACAGTGTTATCCCAAGAAACGGGTAAAAGGGGGAGAGGAGATGGAGGGCTGTGAGGGAGAGTAAGACTATCGAGAGGAAACCCTTTGATAGGAGACCCAGTATGGGGGTGAAGCTGAACTCCTCCTCCCTGGGTTCTAAACCCAGGGCCTTGAACCTGCTGATTATGTATTCCTGGGCCTGAGCCTCCCCAGTAGAACCAGTACGGCGGGGAAAAGAAAGGGCCTTAACGTGGCGGAGGGCTTCTTCCATGACACGAAAGAGAGAATGCAGAATTCAGTAGTCAGAATTCCGTATTTTGAGACCTCTGCAAAACGCCCGAAACCGTCATTCTGAGGGAGCAAAGTCCGCCTCCGGCGGAAAGAATCTCCTAAAACACAAGATTCTTCGCTTCGCTCAGAATGACGGGTGGTACTTTTAAGAGTTTTGCAGAGCTCTCCATAATAGGATTCCTCTTGGTCCCTCCCTTCTTTAGAAAACAGGCTTGATAAGGTCTAATTATATTTCTATCATGTGTCGTTACAAATACAAATTAAAAGAGGCCGTGTGGGGCATATAGACAATACGCAAGAATTAATGGTTTAATGTGCAACTAGCTCCATAAACTGCACGAAAGCCCCCAAAAATATATTTGACACCAAAGATTCTGGAGTATATCTTTAAGCTCTAAGAGGGCGATTTCAGATGGGGAATTGTGCAGGCTCCTTGGGGAGAGGGCGGTTACACCGCCTGGTGTCAAAAAAAGGAGGTGTGGGAAGATGGAACGGCATAGGACTAATGGTATAATCCTCATAGCGGTGGGTGTAGTATTGGCCTTTGTTGCCGGTTTTGCTGACGAGTTGGGTCTTGGGGCTACAAGGACGCAATTCGGCTGGTCGCAGGGGCTGGGTACATCTTTAGGCGCTCTGGGTATTATAGCAGGGGTTTATCTGGCAAGATTTGAAGGGAAATACGTTACTATCGCAGGGATTATTATGGTAATCTTTTTCTTGCTTTGGGACAGGATTGGGTTGGGTAGGCCAGGGTTTGGCTGTGCCCATGCCATTGCCCTCTTCACCGGGGCGGCGGTGAGCTGTGTTGGTATCTATTCCATGAGAAAAGGTTCTTAGTTAAAGTAAATCATAACCAGCCGTAGAAAAGGCAGCGTCCCCTGCCAGGCGCTGCCTTTTGCATTTAAAGTCCCTGGGTGATATTATATTTATAAAGCGAGACCTCTGAAAAAGTAGCAACCGAAATACCCTCCCCCTTGATGGGGGAGGGAAGGGTGGGGGTGAATATCACCCTCCCCCTTCCCCCTCCCGTCTAGGGAGGGGGAAACTAAAGGCACAGTCCGCCTCAGGCGAATTTGCAGAAGTCTCAAAGCGTCTGTTTCATAAAGGGTCTGAAAGGCATAGGTTAGGGACATGAAAGTACTTTTAGCAGATAGCCTTGCAACGGAGTGTGAAGACATCCTGACAAGGGCCGGTCTAGAGGTGGTAACGAGGCCGGGGATCTCCCAGGAGGAACTCAAGGAGGAGATTAAGGGTTACGAGGGCGTAATCCTCCGTAGCGGGGTAAAGATTACGGACAAGGTGCTGGCCGGGGCAGAAAGGCTCAAGGCTATATGCCGTGCGGGTATTGGGGTAGACAATGTAGACGTAGAAGAGGCGACCAAGCGGGGTGTGATAGTAATGAATACCCCGGAGGGGAATGCCACCTCTGCCGCAGAGCACACTATCGGACTCCTCTTTGCCGTGGCAAGAAAGATTTCTCAGGCCCATAAGTCCCTCCAGAAGGGGGAGTGGAAGAGGGATAAGTTCATCGGTTTCCAGGTGGCGGGAAAGGCCCTCGGCATTATAGGTCTTGGCCGTATAGGGAGGCAGGTGGCCAAAAAGGCAGCCGCCCTGGAGATGAGGGTGATTGCCTACGACCCCTTTATCTCCCCCGACATTACTACCCAGTACCTTATCCAGCGGACTAACACCCTGGAGGAGGTACTGTCCCAGGCAGATTTTATTACCATCCACGTCCCCTTGAACGCCTCTACCAGGAACCTCATTGAAGAGAGAGAATTTAATCTCATGAAGCCAGGGGTGATATTGGTAAACGCCTCCAGGGGTGGGATAGTCAATGAGAAAGACCTCTATGAGGCTATCGTCTCAGGGAAGGTGGCTGGGGCGGCCCTGGACGTATTTGAAGTTGAACCACCTAAGGGTAACAAGCTCCTGGAACTGGAGCAGGTGATAGCTACTCCTCATCTGGGGGCCCAGACGGTAGAGGCCCAGAAGGCCGTGGCTGTGGAGGCGGCCGAACAGATGGCCGACGCCCTGCTAGGGAAGGGTGTCCGTAACGCCCTGAACCTGCCTGTGGTAAACCCTGAGGAATTTGCACAGCTTCAGCCCTTTATCAATTTTACGGAGAGGATGGGTATCTTCCTGATGCAACTCACCGGCTGTGGGGTGAGGTCTGTTGCCCTGATTTATGCCGGAGAGATAGCCAAGAAGAACACTAGATTGGTAACGGACAGCTTTCTTGTAGGAATCTTAAAGCCGTGCATGGAAGAGGGGGCCAATCTGGTCAATGCCCCATCCCTTGCCATGGAAAAGGGTATAGACGTATCCGTAACCACCAGTGGCCTATGTGGCGACTTTACGAACCTGATTACTGCAAAGGTCAAGACTGAGACTGCGGAGAGCGCCGTCACGGGGACCATCTTTAATAAGGGTGATGCCAGGCTAGTCTTTATTGACGGTTACACAATAGAGGCAGTGCTGGAGGGCATGATGCTGGTGGTGTATGCCAAGGACAGGGTTGGACTCATTGGGGGTGTGGGTACAATACTGGGTAGCGAAGGTATTAATATTGCCAGGATGGCCTTTGGCAGGAAAAAGGCAGGTGGGACAGCCCTCTTGATAGTGAACGTGGATAACCCAATATCCCTGAAGGCATTGGAAAAGATAGAAAAACTGGAAGGGGTAGAGTCAGTAAGGCTGGTGCAGTTACCTTCAAACGGTAAGCAGTAAGTAGTGCCGACTGCCTACTATCTTTCTCAGATTCCCCACCTAATCCTCTCTGCATTGAAGGTGGGTAGTCCTGCCTTGATTATCTTCGCCGAGGCCGCAGCAATATCGTATTCCACCCGCTTGAACCTTACTAACTTCTTCTCCGTATCGTACAGGACGTAACAGGCCTTTGGGTTCCTGTCTCTGGGCTGACCCACACTGCCCACGTTGACGATGGCCCTGGGAAATCCGCCTAAGGCGGAGAGGTTTACCTCCGGGTCTCCGATTGCCTTAATAGTACCGTCCCTGACGATGGCTACTGGTACATGGGTGTGGCCCACGAAACAGACCTCATTCTTGAGCCCCCTGAAGCATAACTCCGCATCGTAGAAGGTGTGGATATAGGCAAAGAGTTCAGGGAGATGGAGGGAGCCGTGGACGAGTGTCATATTGTCCTTCTCTATAACCAGGGGGAGGCCAGATAGGTACAGGTTCTCTTCCTGAGAGAGTTGCCTGGACGTCCAGAGCACGGCCTCTCTTGCCTCTGGATTAAAATACTCAATATCAGTCTTGTTAACGGCGCCGTAGTCGTGATTGCCAGCCACGACAGTGCCATTCACCCCTCTAATGGTTTGTATGCACAGGCTGGGTTCGGCACCATAACCCACTATGTCCCCTACGCTCAGGATACCATCTACTCCAGCCTTCTTTATCTCCTCAAGCACGACTTCCAGGGCATTAAAGTTGCTGTGGATGTCTCCTAAGATGGCGTAGAGCAAATAGACATACCCCCATAAATTAGTAGTTAGTAGCCAGTAGCTAGTAGCTAGGGAGAAGATTCAACCCCTAGCTACTGACTACTAGCTACTAGAATTCACAAAGCTCATCTTCAGGTCGTAAAGTACCCCTTCCAGATACCTCTGCTCTTCTGGGGTAAGGTTACCCCTGGTCTTCTCTTCTATAACCCCGAGGGTATCTATAGTGAACTTGGCCTGGGCCAGGTTTTTCTCCCTCTTTCTGGTCATAGGATTTTCTATCTCCCCCAGGGCCATAAGGACCTGGGTAGCAAGGCTGGATATAAAGAGTATAAAGCTGGCCTCAGGGACGGCGTCAGGACCACCCCCGACGGAAGTGGCCTCCTCCTCCGCCTCCCGCTCCTTTTCCTCCTCTACGTGTCTCTTCCACTCTTCGTCTACTATCTTATCTTTCTCTTCGGCCATTCCTTCCCCTTCGCTGACTCCTTCACTACTCCTTCGTCAGCCCCTTCTCCGTCTGAGGTGGACAAGGGCTTTTGCTCAGGACAAGCCCTTTTACCTCACAGGTGGCTGACCCTTGCTTTCGCAGGCTGAAGCCTGCGGCTACTTCTGACCCCTGGCCCCTGACCTCTGACCCCTAGCCTCCGACCCTTGACCTCTGACCCCTACCCTCCACCTCTTGACCCTTATCCACTGTTAGAGTGGCCTTTATGAATTCCCTGAAAAGGGGGTGGGGACGGGTAGGCTTGGACTTAAATTCCGGGTGGAATTGTACGCATACGAACCATGGATGGTCCCTGAGTTCCATTGTTTCTACTAACTTACCGTCCGGGGATAGGCCGCTGAGGACCATCCCATGGGAGTCAAAGAGTTCCCGGTAATCGTTGTTGAATTCGTAGCGGTGCCTGTGTCTCTCTGAGACCTTATTTTGTCCGTAGGCGGCATGGGCCCTGGTTCCGGGCAGGAGGAGGCAGTCCTGGGCCCCTAACCGCATAGTCCCTCCCATCTCCTTTACACCCCTCTGTTCTTCCAGGAGGGATATGACGGGGTGGGGGGTGTCTTTATCAAATTCCGTACTGTTAGCCTTCTTCAACCCACATGCGTTCCTGGCGAATTCAATAGTGGCACACTGAAGCCCGAGGCATATCCCAAAGTACGGGACCTCCTTCTCCCTGGCATATCTGGCTGAGGCTATCTTGCCCTCTATGCCCCTCTCCCCAAAGCCCCCTGGTACCAATATACCACTTACCCCGTCCAGACAGGCCTCTGGTCCTTTATCCTCTACGTCCTCTGCCTCTACCCGCCTTACCTTGACCCTGGCGTCGTTAGCTATGCCCCCATGGACAATGGCTTCATAAATGGACTCATAAGCAGACTGGTGCCCGATATACTTACCCACCACTGCTATCTCTGTGGAGTACTTGGGGTTCTTAAGCCTCTCAAGCATCCTTTCCCATCCCTGGAGGTCGCCGCCATCCGTCTTGAGCCCCAGTCTCTTTATAATGATGTTATCCATGCCCTGTTCCTTGAGGAGCAGGGGTATTTCGTAAAGGTAGGGCTTAACGTCTTTTTCGTCAATCACCGCCTCCTTCTCCACACTCGTGAAGAGGGCTATCTTGGCCTTGAGCTCCTGGCTCAAGGGTTTTTCACAGCGGCAGATGAGGACGTCTGGCTGGATACCCGCCTGTCTCAGCAGGCTTACGGCATGTTGGGTGGGTTTGGTCTTTATCTCATCGGCGGCCCTCAGGTAAGGCACAAGGGTCAGATGGACGTAGAGGACGTTCTGTCTGCCTGCCTCAAGGCCAAACTGTCTTATGGCCTCCAGGAAGGGCTGACTCTCAATATCGCCCACTATGCCCCCTATCTCCGAGATGGCCACGTCCACTCCTGGCGTGGCTACCTTCCTGATGCACTCCTTAATCTCGTTAGTAATGTGGGGTACTATCTGCACGGTCTTGCCCAGGTACTCTCCGCGCCTCTCCTTGTTTATTACGGAATAATAGATAGAGCCTGTGGTGAAGTTACAGTCCCTGTTTATCACCGCATTGGTAAAACGCTCGTAGTGGCCGAGGTCCAGGTCTGTCTCTGCACCATCCTCTGTTACGTATACCTCACCGTGTTCAAAGGGGCTCATGGTCCCGGGGTCCACGTTCACGTAGGGGTCAAACTTCTGGAGGTTTACCCTTAGCCCCCTGCTCTCCAGCAAGAGCCCGATGGAGGCAGAGTTCAGCCCCTTCCCCAGACTGCTTACCACCCCACCTGTAACAAAGATATGCTTTGCCATGTATTTATCTACTAACCTGGCCTTCGGGCATCCTTTTTCGGCTTTCAGGTTTCTGGCTGCCGACAGCCAATAGCCGATATTTGTCTAAAAATCGCCTGAAGTCTTCCGGGGTATCCACGCCACAGCACTTGTGGGGAGTAACCACTACCTTTATCTTGTATCCGTTGGAGAGTACCCTCAACTGCTCCAACTTTTCCGCCTCTTCAAGGGGAGACCTTGGTAATTGGGAATATCTCAGCAGGAAATCCCTCCTGTAAGAATATATGCCAAGGTGTTTGTAATACGCCCCCTCCTTTAAACCTTTAAACCCTTGAACCTTTGAACTCTTAAACATATCTTCCGTTCCCCAGGATGCCGCATAGGGTATGGGTGACCTGGAAAAATAGAGGGCATGGCCCTTGTTATCCATCACCACCTTCACCGCATGGGGGTCCTGGTATTCTTCCCTGGAATCTATAACGTTAGCCAGGGTGGCCATTACTGCCCCCTGGTCGGGGGTGGCCCTGCCACCTTTATCTTTTTGCAGGGCCTCCACTACGGTATCTACCATCTCAGGACGTACCTCAGGTTCGTCTCCCTGTACGTTCACGATTATATCGGCATCTATCTTTTTGGCAACCTCTGCCACACGGTCAGTACCAGACTTATGTTCGGGGTAAGTCATCACTACCTCCCCTCCAAAGCCCTTGACGACGTCAAAGATACGCCGGTCATCCGTAGCTACTAGTACCCCCTGGACACCCTTTGCCTCTCTGACCCTGAAATAGACGTGCTCAATCAAGAACTTCCCCGTTAACGTCTTGGCTTCTGGGAGGATAAGCTTTCCTGGGAGTCTGGAAGACCCATATCTGGCAGGAATAACAACAAAGGCCTTCATGTCTAGACATCCTATCAACTCCCGATGAGGGTGTCAAGAGAGGAAGGGATGCAGAATCCAGAACTTTGTGTTATTGATTCTATATCCTGAATTCTGTATCCTGTATTCCTAAAATGGACAAGACCTTGCAAGACTTCAGAAGCCGTATAATAGAGCTTGGATACTCTTACTTCTTCGCCAAGGCCCTCTTAGCCGCAGTAAAACTAGACCTCTTTAACCGCCTTGGGGAATCTGCCCTCACTGCCAGGGAAATGGCCAGTAAGACCTCTTGTAACCCTAGGGCTATGGGACTGCTGCTGAATGCCCTGGTGGGGATGAAAGTCTTGGGAAAACGGGGCATACGGTACTTCAATACCCCCCTCACCAGGGAAGTCCTCATAAGAGGTAGGGGCAGGTTTCAAACCTGCCCCTACTACATAGGCGATATATTAAACTTTCACAACAACCTCTGGGAGGGTTGGGGGCGATTAGAGGAATCCCTGCGTAAGGGTAGGCCAATAAAACAGCACGAGATGTACCTGGAGGATAGGGCCGTAACCCGTTCATTTATCCATGCCATGCACAACACAGCTATGGGCCATGCGGAACTGCTGGCCAGGGTTGTCCCACTTAAGGGGGTTAAGACGCTACTGGACATAGGCGCAGGCTCAGGCGCCTTCTCCATCTACTTCTGCAAGGCCAACCCTGGTCTCAGGGCCACCCTCCTTGACCTCCCCAAGACCCTTGAGGTAACGAGGGAGTTTGTTGCCAACTATGGCGCGGAAAAGAGGATAACCCTACTGCCGGGTGATTATAATAAATCGCTACCCAAGGGGTTTGACGCCGTCTTCCTCTCCCACATCATCCATTCTGAGGGAGAGAAGGAGAACCTGGGGCTGATGAAGAGGGTATATGAGTGCCTGAACCCAGGTGGGAGGATAATGGTACAGGACTTCATATTAAAGGAAGACAAGGCCAATCCACCCTTTGCCTCCGCCTTTGCCTTGAACATGCTACTCTACACGGAGAAGGGCAGGAGCTATTCTTTTAAGGAGATAAAGGGCTGGCTGGAGGAGGCAGGCTTTAAGTCCATAAGCTGGCCCAGGCTCCCTCTTCCCAGGGATATTTCTATTGTCATGGCCCGTAGGGGCACGGCGCGCCGTGCCCCCACAGAAAACCCAACATGAACATCCTACTCCTTAACATGCCCGACTTCCTGCCCTTTATTGCCCAGAGCACCCTGAAGGCACCCCACCTTGGGCTCTGCTCCGTAGCCGCAAGCCTCCCCCCAGGACACAACGTCTATATAGGCGACCTGGTGAACAGGAGGGACAACGTGCGAGAATCGGTTATCCAGTCCGTTAACACTACGAAGCCCCATCTAGTGGGCATCTCATCTATGACCTTCCAGTACCGTACTGCACGGAAGATTGCCCAGTTGATAAGGAACAACGCAGGGGCGGGGGCACCCCGCCCCTACATCTGCCTGGGGGGCTACCACGCCACCCTTATGGGCCAGGAGATATGCGACAGCGAAGACGGCGGACTCTTTGATTTCCTGATAAGCGGGGAAGGTGAGGCCACCTTCAAGGAGCTAGTTGAGGCACTCTCTGGTAAGGGGAATTTTGGCTCCATTGCAGGTCTGTCATATAAGGAAGAGGGCAGATGGCGACACAACCCCCGAAGGCCCCTATTAGACCTGAAGACCCTGCCATTGCCTGATAGGTCTAAGAGGATATGGCGCGGCAATAATTACTATAACATCACACTGGACACCCTTGAGACCTCCAGGGGCTGCACGTTTACCTGTAATTTCTGCAGTATGCACCACATGTACAGCACCACCTTCAGGACCTATGAAATCCCCAGGGTAATAGCCGACATTGAAAACTGCAAGAGGGCAGGGGCAAGGATGATACTGATGATAGATGACAACATAACCCTTAATCCCAGGCGGTTCCTGGAACTCTGCGAGGCCATCATAAGAGAGAAACATAACGACCTCTGGTACTGGGCACAGGTTAGCTCCAGGGGCATCGCCTCCGTCCCCGAACTGTCCAGGGCCATGGCCCACGCAGGCTTTAAGATTGTATTCCTGGGTATAGAGAACGTCTCTAAAAGGAATCTGGAGCAGCTAAAAAAGGGGGATATTGTGGAGTACAACAGGAAGGCCATCCGCCTCCTCCACGATAATAAGATATTAATCGTGGGCGGTATGATAGTGGGTAATCCGGAGGACACTTATGGTGATATAGAAGAAAACTTCAGATTTTTTAGGGAACAGGGCGTAGATCTTTATTTTGACCAGATTCTTACCCCTTATCCCAAGACCGGCATAAGGGAAGAACTCATGAGACAGGGCCTGGTGACCAACCCTGACGACTTTACTAGATACAACGGTTTTTGGGCCAACGTGAGGACAAAACACCTCTCCGATAAGGAACTGGAGTTTGTCCGCTGGAAGCTCCACCGCGAATATTACACCCTGTCCGACCCCACCCCACTTTACAGGGAACTTATGGGCGTATCGGGATACGCTTTCAGGAACCTCAGAAACCTATGGAAAAAGGG
>MHYW01000129.1 GCA_001828545.1 Planctomycetes bacterium RIFCSPHIGHO2_12_FULL_52_36 | reverse complement strand
GATCCGCCTGAGGCGGAGAAGGGGCGGAAAAAGTTTAAGATTCAGGTCAGGCCAATGAAAAAGGACTTTAAAATATTACTGATTAATTGCAATACCATGCTTGATACCCTCATTACGGCGGGTATAGGTACCCTCTCCGCCTCCCTGAAACAGGAGGGGATAGAAGTAAAACTCTTTGATACCACTTTTTACAAGACAAGAGATAAGACCGGAGACGAGGTGCGGGCCTACACCCTCCAGGTAAAAAAGACAGACTTCAAAGAACTGGGCATCCTCCCCGAAGAAGGTGATGTCGTTGAGGACTTCAGGAAAGAAGTGGAGTCCTACAGGCCCGACCTCATCGGACTATCCTGCATAGAGGTTACTTATTCCCTTGGCATAGAACTCCTGGAGGCCGTAAGGCACACAAAGATCCCTACCGTAGTAGGCGGGGTGTACGCCACCTTTTCTCCAGACATAGTAATTAAGGAGAATTGCGTGGACATGGTATGCATTGGGGAAGGGGAGATGGCCCTGGTGGAGCTTTGTAAGAGGATGAGGGCCGGTGAAGACGTTACGCACGTGCAGAACGTATGGGTCAAGCAGAATGATATGCTGTACAAAAACCCTCTGAGACGGACGATGGATATGAGGGAACTGCCCTTCCAGGACTGGGGCGTATACGACAGGAGGCGGTTCTGGAAGCCCATGGGGGGTAAGATCTCCGTAACAGGCACCTTTGAAATGAACCGTGGTTGCCCATACAGTTGTTCCTTCTGCGTTAACTCAGGGCTCAATAAACTCTACAAAGGTCTGGGAGGTTATTACAGAGAGCAAGAAATCCCCAGGCTGATTGAGGAGATGCAGGAGAAAAAGGAGAAGTACCACCTGCAATTCGTTTACCTGGTAGCCGAGAGTTTCCTTACCACCAGCCGTAAAAGGATAGACGAATTTGCCAGGCTTTACCCCAGGGTAGGACTGCCCTTCTGGATAGAGGCCAGACCTGAATCCATCACAAAGGAATACGTGGAGCTACTGGCCTCCGTCGGCTGTGAGGGTATCAGTGTAGGGATAGAGAGCGGCAACTACGAGTTGAGGAAGAACGTATTGGGAAGGGACATAACGAACGAGAGGGTTATCCATGCCTTTGAACTGCTTGAAGGGAGCAGGATACGGGTAAGCGGCAACAATATCATCGGCTTCCCTACCGAGACTAGAGAAAAGATTTTTGATACAATAGAACTCAACCGTCAGATAAAGGCCAAAGGGGTAATGGTAAGCTTTTTTAGCCCTTACAGGGGATGTGCCTTAAGGGAGGTATGCGAACTGGAAAAGTATCTCAAGGAAGATGACATTGCTAACGACTACCGTCTGTCACCCACGCTAAATATGCCCCAGCTCACCAGTAAAGAATTAGCCGGGTTGCACAGGACTTTTCCCCTCTACGTCAGATTCCCTAAGAGCGAATGGCCGCTCATAAAGATATGCGAAGGTAATGGTCCCCAGGCAGAAAGTCTTTATCAGGAATTGTCAAATATATACACAGAGAAATTCATGAGATGAAGAGCATCCCGGCCGAAGTTAATCCCTTTCCTGCAAAAGGCTTCCAAAATTTGAAGTTGGCCCTCCTCTTGATGGGACTGGCAGGCTTTGCCTTCCTACTCTATAAGTTAGATGCCTCGGCCGTTTATGCAGATATCCGCATGCTAGGCATGTGGAAATTTCTCATAATACTAATACCCTACACGATAGTCTTCGTCCTGGATACAATGGGATGGAGGTATGCCCTGAAGGACCTGACCCCAGACCTCAAGTTTCTCGGACTCTTTGCCGCCAGGATGGCCGGGGAATCCATAAACTGCCTCACTCCCTCCGCCTACCTGGGGGGAGAACCTCTTAAGGCCTATTTGCTAAAGACTTATAACGTCTCAACAATAGACGGTATGGCCTCAGTAGTAATCTCCCGTACGATAATGACCCTGGCTCAGGTGGTCTTCGTACTCATTGGGGTTGCCCTGGCCTTTTCCAGACTCAAAGATACAAATTCCTTGCTGGCCATTACAGTTCTTACATTACTCCTGGGAATACCGCTTACCGGTATGGTAATCGTTAGCCGTAAAAAGGGGCTTTTTACTGCCACCTTGAACCTCCTCAGGAAGTTCAAGATACACATCCGCTTCCTGGAAAAAAGGGCTGACAAGCTCAAAGAACTGGACGACACCATAGCCGAGTTCTACAGTACCAACAGAAGGGGATTCTACCTGTGCTTCCTCTTTTACTTCCTCGGGTGGCTGGCAGGGATGCTAGAAGTATATCTAATACTGAATTTTCTCGGGGTACCTATAGACCTAACCAGTGCGTTTATCATAGAGGCCCTCTTCACAGTGGCAAGGAGCGCATCCTCCTTCATCCCGGGGAGCCTGGGAGGACAAGAAGGGGGCGTACTGCTAGTCTTCCTGGCCCTCTCCCTCACCGCCCAGGTAAGTATGTCCTTTTGCATTATAAGGAGGATAAGAGAGGCCCTGTGGGTTGGGGCAGGGCTGGTAGTCCTGGCCAAGTGGCAGGCCTGATCCGCCTCAGGCGGACTCCCTCTCATCTGCCGCCACAGTTTGCAATTTTCACGCCTGTCTTTCCCTATACAAAGTACTCTTATCCATCCAACCATACTTAATTGAAAACTTACGAAATTTGGATTTTGAGTGGGGCGTATTGCAATACGCCCCTACAAGATTTATAATCCCCCCCCGAATCCCCCTTTATTAAGGGGGGGATTAATGGGTGGTTTCTGTCCTCTTGAAAAGGAGTTTAACGGGCACATGAGCCTCTTTTACGACCTCCTGGCACCACTAAAGGGGCCAATCATACGTCTATTAATTACGCTGATATTAGTATTAGGGCTTTTTTATTATCTCTTCGGCACCATCAGGTTCAAGGACTATGGGGATTTCGTCATCCGCCTGCTGGACGTAGCTGCCTGGCCCACGGTAATACTCATCCTGGTCATACTCTTTTACGACTCCATCGTAAAACTCATGAACGCCCTGGCTGAATATCTGGTAAGCAGGACGGGTCGTGGGGGACCAAAAGAGTAGCTAGTAGCAAGTAGCTAGTAGTCAGGAAAAAATTCTACCCTAGCTACTGGCTACTGGCTACTACTCGCAGGCTAAAGTCATGCCAAAGGCAGACCTGCCTCAGGCACGGCCTGCGGCTACTGACTTACTGATTTCCTCACCCTTCTGACGTTAGGCTTCTTGATGACCCCTTTCTCGGTAATGATGGCCGTAATAAGGCGGGCAGGGATGACGTCAAAGGCGGGGTTATAGACCTTGACCCCCTCAGGTGCCGTCCGTTGGCCTCCAAGGGTTGTTACCTCGTGGGCGGAGCGTTCCTCAATGGGTATATGACTTCCCGATGGTATCCTCAGGTCAAAGGTGGATACAGGTGCGGCAACATAAAATGGTACGCCATGCTCCTGGGCCACAATGGCAAGCCCGTAACTGCCTATCTTATTAGCGGCATCGCCGTTGGCCGCTATCCTGTCTGCCCCCACCACCACCAGGTCAACCCTCCCCTCTACCATGACGTGGGCAACCATGTTATCACAGATAAGCGTAACGTCTAACCCGTGCTGCAGGAGTTCCCAACTGGTAAGTCTTGCCCCCTGTAAGAGGGGCCTGGTCTCACAGGCGTATACCTTTATGTCCTTACCTGACTCCTTGGCGGCATATATCACGGCCAGGGCCGTGCCGTAGCCCCCCGTAGCCAGGCCGCCGGCGTTGCAGTAGGTCATCACGGTGCTGCCCTTACGTATAAGCTCTGCCCCGAAACGGCCTATGGCCTTGGAGGAGTCCCTATCCTCTTCCAGTATCTCCAGTGCCTCCTCAAAGAGCATCTCCTTCAGGGTGTCCACAGGTTCGTGGGAGTAGGCCTGGGCCGCGTGTTCCATCCGTTCAAGGGCCCAGAAGAGATTAACGGCCGTGGGCCTGGACGTCCTCAGATAATCCGTAACCTCCTTCAGTTTCTTCCAGAATGCCTCAAAATCGCTGGCATCCGCCCCTTTTATCCCCACATAGGTGCCCATGGCGGCGGCTATGCCTATCGCAGGGGCCCCCCTGACCTTCAGTTCCTTTATGGCCTTCCAGACCGTCTGTATGTCGTCACAGTAGAGGAACTTTAGCTCCCCAGGCAGTAAGGTCTGGTCAATAATCTTCATCCTGCCGTCTTTTCCACCTTCCCACTCTATAGTAGGTATCGCCATCTCTCTCTTATGTCCCTTTCTCCCTTTCTTGACACCAGCCCCGTATCAATAAGATACGGGACAAAGCGGGTGGCAAGTCTGCTTTCGCAGGCTAAAGCCTGCGGCTACTTATGTCCCTTTCTTTCCGAGTACCCTCTTCCTCACCTCTTTTGCCCGCTGTTTTACTTCCTCTGCCAGTCTTACCCTGTATTGACACAGCTTTTCTGTTAAGGCCGAATCCCTTAAGGCAAGGATTTCTACCGCCAGGAGTGCGGCATTCTTGGCCCCTACCTTGCCCACACCAGCCACTGCCACTGGCACACCCCCTGGCATCTGCACCATGGAGTGTAGGGCATCCTCACCCCCCAGGGCATTATCTACCACGGGGACGCCTATGACGGGCAGGGTAGTAAGGGAGGCCATAAACCCTGGTAGTGCGGCGGCTCCTCCTGCCCCGGCAATTATAATCTCGTAGCCCTTCTTTTGCACGTCCCTGGCATACCTCTGGGCCAGAAGGGGGGACCTGTGGGCGGAAACTACGTCCACATCAAAGCCTACCCCAAACTCCTTTAGTACCCCAACGGTCTCCATCATGGTCTCCATATCCGAACTACTACCCATCACTATCCCTACCCTTCGGGCCGCTTGAACCCTTAAGGGCGAGGCCTTCCTATCTCTTTTAGACCCTTTCGCCATCTATCCCTCCGCTTGTGGTATGGGGCCTGATTAATCAAACCCCTGCTTCAATCTCTCTGACCAGAACAGAGAGAAACCTTGCCAGCTCACTGGTGGCCCGTCCGGCCTGCCTGTTTAATCTAAGTAGATATATTATATCCCAGGGATTGTATAAAAGGTAAGTGAAGGTCTTAAAGAGGTCCACTCTACCCTCCCCGTCCACCAGTCCCGTCCCCTTAAGCTCCTCATCCACTTCGTCCAATACGACCTTCAAGGCCATGAAGGGGATTCGGGCCTCTCTAGCCGCCATGGCCACCCCTGCACCCTCCATATCCACCGCCACGGCCCCCGTTAAGACGCCAGCCTGCCGCTTGTCTTCGGGCCTCTTTATGGGTTCTGTCACCGTCAGTATATCGCCCAGATGGACCTTGAACCCATTCTCTTCTGCCACCTTTCGGGCGAGGTCTGTCAGGAAGGACTGGCAGGGTAGGGGCGTATTGCAATACGCCCCTACCACATTGCGGACTATGACCAACTCCCCTGTCTTGACGCCGTCCCTCAAGGCCCCCGCATAGCCCACGGACAGCGCGGCCTTTATTTTAAAGCGTTCCAGTAGACCCTTCGTAGCCCTCTCTGCCCTCTCAGGGCCTATTCCTGCTGCGGTAAGCACCACTGGAGTCCCTCCCAGGTATCCGGAGTAGAACTCCTTCTCCTTCGGGTCAGGAGACCCGAGTAGGGGCACGGCGCGCCGTGCCCCTACCAGCTCGGCCTTCAAGGGTGCCATCTCTATGGGTAACGCAAAGACCAGTCCTAGCAATCTTCCTCTCCCCAGAATACAAGGATTCAGGATATAGAATATAGAATTAAGAATACAAGATACAAAATATCCTGAATCCTGACTACTGAATTCTGACTACTGAATCCCGTATCCCGCCTACTTCAAGCCCATTACCCCCCCCTCCGCAAAAAACTTTCCCGAAAGAGGCGTAATAAACTTGCATTTTCACACAATATGTGTTAAAAATTTTCTTCTTCGTAGCCCTGTCTAAGGTGGCCCTGCCACCTTGCAGGGATTCTTGAAAATTTAAGCGGTGGCACTATAAACCGAAGGCCGTTCTTAATTTATAGACCTAGCGGAGGACTGGATGAAAAGGCTTAAAGGGGGCGGTATTGCTACCCATCTGGCAGTAATATTTTTAGTGGCGTGTAATCTCGTTAGTTGCACTGGTCTTTCTACCCGTCAGGAAG
>MHYW01000128.1 GCA_001828545.1 Planctomycetes bacterium RIFCSPHIGHO2_12_FULL_52_36 | reverse complement strand
CTCCCGCACGTACCTGAAGAGAAACAAGTCTGATTTATAGAAGGATTCCCTTTTAAGCTCCCCCCTTATACCGTGACTCATTACGTGGATTACCTTCATTAGAAGTTACGATTCTATCAACTTAGCCATTTTTGAGACCGTAAAGGTAGCCAAATCTTGAAGTACCATCCCACCTTAGCCATGTTGCGAAGCCTGCCCTCATCAGTAGGCTCTCAATCTTTTTATGCTCGCTTCCTGCTGGGCTATCATGAAATTCCATCGCTATTTTTCTGATCCTCTGAAGGTATTCTAGTGGAGTGGAGAGTAGTATCGTGGCCTCTGAGCCCTCGCAATCTAATTTTAGAAAGTCAATCTGTTTGAGATTATTACTATCCATAATTTGTTGCAGGGTAGTGGTAGGAACTTCCACATATCTCTCCAATTTGGTTTTTGCGTAATCGGGGGAGATAAGGTGTCTTCCGCTGGACTTGTGTAGAAATAATTTTGCAGTTCCAATCTTGTCATAGACAGCTTTGTCATGGGCGACCACATTGTGCAAGCCATTTATTTGAACATTTCTACTTAGATATTCAAAGCTCTCAGGAAAAGGTTCAAATGCATATACGGTGCTTCGTGTCTTGCATGCGGCAAACAGCGTAAAAACCCCGATATTAGCCCCTAAATCCACTACAGTATCATTGGCTTCAATAGAAAGGTTAGAAGGAGTGTACGCATTCTCAAAGAATATTTCCTGCATCATCTTTAAAAGTTCATTATTTTCAGGCGCATAAACGTGAATCCCGTCTTCTAAGACAACACTACGGGGCTTATTCCCTTTGATTAATGTTATAAAAATCTCTCTCCGATTCTTACATCTTTGAGCCACAAAAAGATATTTACTAGTGGTCTTTCTCAGTCTTTTTATAATGTTCATGCGTATCTCCAAATTATAAAGGGGTGTAAGGAGACAAGTCAAGAACTCTACTTACAGGGGCGTATTGCAATACGCCCCTGCGGGTGTTAATAATACTATTACTATGCACGTAAGCGTCATCCTTAGCACCTATAACAGGGCAAAGTATCTGGAACTCAGCCTACTGGGTTACATGAGGCAGACCCATAAGGACTTTGAGGTGGTCATCGCAGATGACGGCTCTACTGACGGAACTAAGGCCCTCATTGAAAGATACCAGAAACTGGCCTCCTTCCCCATAAGGCACGCCTGGCAGGAGAACAAGGGGTACAGAAGGGCAAAGATTCTCAATGAGGCCATAAAGCTGGCCAGTCATGATTACCTTATCTTCTCCGACGGGGATTGCATCCCTAAAGGGGACTTCATTGAGGCTCACGTCAGGAATTGTCAAGAAGGTTATTTCCTGGGGGGAGGGCACGTAAGACTTACAAAGGACTACTCCGCAGACTTAACCCCTGAGGCCGTTGGCCAGGGGTTATACGAGCAGACCCTCGCGCCGGAACACCTCTGGAATCTAAGATTGAAGCAGTGGAAGAATCTGTTCTATACACTGGTGGGCAAAAAGAGGCGGCCCAAGTTTATAGGACTCAACATCTCCGTAGATAGACGCTCCGTATTTGAGATAAATGGGTTTGATGAGAACTACGAGGGTTGGGGACAGGAGGACAGCGACCTCAGGGAACGGCTCAAGAGGCGGGGCTTGAGGCCAAGGTCTATCCTTACCCAGGCCATCGTCTTCCACCTCTATCATGAACCCCATTCCACCAAGGCCCAGAGACCTAACCTGGCCTATTCCAGGAGGAGCGATATACCTATACGCTGTGTTAATGGACTGGAAAAGTAGGGGCAGGTCTTGCACCTGCCCCTTCTAGGGCAACCGTCCGCCTGAGGCGGATTGCCCCTACCTGCAGTATTTGCCGTATTCGCACCACCTGCAGCCCATTTCACGCCGGGCAGGAAAGGCGGTAGCACCGTTTGACGTCTTTTCCTCCGCCTCAAAAAAGGCCTTCAACCACTCATCAAGCCCCTTCATGGCCTCCGGGCCAATGTCTACGTCTACTGCCTTCCCCCTGGGGAGGAAGAATAACGTGGACCGTTCAGGAAACACGCCAAACAGCGCCCTTACCGCCAGGCTGTAGAGACGCATCTGTATGGCATAACTCTCCAGCATCCCGGACTCATTACTGGAAGACTTAAAATCCAGTAGGCACCAACCTCTTCCCTCTGGAGAGAAAAGCAGGTCTATCTTTCCCCTCAGAGGGGTACCACTGTAGTTGAAGAGGAATGGCATCTCGTGCCTGACCTCTTTAGATGCCATTACTGCCTGACCTTCCCTGGAGGAGTAGAAGTTGTGCACCCACCCTTTCAAGACGTCCATTTGTTCCTGGGAGGCAGGGGTGGCAGGGACGCCCCCGGCAGAGGGCAGGGTCTCCTTCAGGGCCTGAAGGACGGCCTCCTCTAATCCACGGTGCGTTGTAGGGGCGTATTGCAATACGCCCCTACTTGAAGGACGATAGAGTTCCAGGGTACGGTGTGCTGCGGTCCCTAGTCTTGCCCACGGGGAATCCCCCAACTCATCTTCGGCCCTGTCAGTCAGTAATAATTCCCCTGATTCTATACTCGGCAGCCCCAATTTGTATCTGAAGTAATATAACCTGGGACAGCGGTGGTAGCTCATTATCTCTGTCGCCGAGTAGATGTAGTCCCTCTGGCTGGCCTGTCTTGGAATCGGCATGGTGACAGGGAGGGGTGTCGTATCGTAAGGATGAGATTGCTCCGGGGCTTCGCCCCTCGCAATGACAGGTAAAGTGAGGGGTTCGCCTCGCAGTATCTTTTCCCTCTCTTCAGAGGACAGTCTTACAGAAAGCGGTGCGACTATCCGTGCCGACCCTTTTCCCACACCCAGCCTTAGTTTATATCCCTCTTCACCAAAAGTTAGCTCGTCAGGCAGGTCGGCCGAGTCAAGAGATATGTTGAGGGTCTCGGCTATCCGTTCCAAGGGTTCACTCCTACTACGTCTCGTAAAAGAGCCGCTAAGGATGAGGTGCTCCTGGGCACGGGTAAGGGCCACGTAGAGGACCCTTTCCTCCTCCCCCTTTTCCTTCCCTCTTATCTCCCGGTCTATTCCCTCAAAGGTAGCCGTAACCTCAGGTCTGTTTGTCAATGGGTTTATTATTTTCAACCCAAGCCCTCCCTTTTTGGAGAAGAGGATATCCGCCGGGTAACTACGCGGGTCTCTCCCCATGTCAGCGACCGCTACTACGGGGAATTCCAGTCCCTTGGCCTTGTGGATGGTCAGGATTTTTACCACGTCGTCCGCCTCCAGGTCGGTAGGGGCCTCGGATTCCCTTGTCTCGGTTACCCGGAGGTCACGGATGGCCCTGAGGAACTGAGGCAGGCCCAATATCTCCCTCTTTTCAAAATCTCTGGTCAGCTCTACGAATTTTCGCAGATTGGCGTAACTCTGCCTGCCGTTGGGAGAAGCTAGTACCCTGGAATCATATTGGGTCTCTGCCAGTATACCCTCCATTAGTGAGGCTATAGATAGCCTCTCCTTCAACCTCCTGAGCCTTTCCAGCAATCCCCTGAACCTCAGTAGCCTTTCCTTTTGGGTAAGGTCTATTTCCGGGATACTGGCCAGCCCGTCCAGTTGGACAAGTAGGGGCGTATTGCGATACGCCCCTACCTTTTCTTTATGCTTAGCATGGTGAGCAAGCCAGAATAAGGTGCGGTCATTGATTCCTGCAAAAGGGGACCTCAACACCGCCGCCAGCTTCACCTCATCCAGGGGGTTATCTATTAACTGGAGCAAGTTAATCAAGTCTATAATCTCCCTGGTGTCGTAGAGTCCTTTCCCGCTCACTACGAAAAAGGGGATGCCCATTTCTTCCAGGGCCGCCTCAAAGAGTTTAATGTCTGTGGTACTACGGAAGAGGATGGCGAAATCCCCGTAGGTAATGGGCCGAGCCGCCTTAGGCAGATTGGGTCTGGTTATCTCCAGTCCCCTATTCTTTACAATCTCCTGGATACGGCTGGCAAGGAGGCGGGCCTCCACCCTCCGCACCTCCTCCATGTTCTCCCCCTCTTCCCCACTGGCCAGGAGGAGTTCTACGGAGGGGGGGCCTTTGGGGGCGAAGGAGGAGCCTGCTACCAGGGGTCTCCAATCTGTTGTAGGGGCACGTTGCAACGTGCCCCTACAACCCCAATAACCCCTGAAGACCTGATTAACGAAGGAGATAATCTCGGGTCTGCTCCTAAAATTCCTATCAAGGTAGATTATCTCACCCCCCCTCTCCTGGGTCTGCCTCTTGTGCTCAAGAAAGACTTCCAGGTCAGCATACCTGAAGCCGTAGATGGACTGCTGGGCATCCCCCACCACAAAGAGGTTGTCTCCCCCGTCAGGGGTGGCCTTGCCACCCTTCAACATCTCTAGCAGGGTCTTCTGGAGGCTATTGGTATCCTGGAACTCATCTACAAGGATATGCCTGAATTTATCCCTTTGTTCCTCTCTTAGCGAAGGGAAGGTCTGGAGGAGATTGATGGCCCTTTCTATCAGGTCACTAAAGTCCAGCACACTGCGTTTACGCTTTTCTTCCTGGTAGAGTTGAAGGAACTGGGAGAGGAACTCCCTGAGGGCGAGTTTCGTCCTTATAGTTACGCCCTCCCAGTATAGACGCCTCAGTCTCTCAAGGAGGTCTTCTCTTAACGTCTTGAGGTTTTCTTTCAGGTCAGAAGATATTCCAGATAGATTTATCTCCGGCAGGTTGGCTATGTGTGCATGCTGGAGGTCTTCCGCCCTTACGTCCTTGAGATGTCTGAGTTTTACCACGACCTTTTCCGCCTTTTCCCTCTGCCTGGAGGAAGGGGACAGATTGGCTAGAAGGTCCTCTATTCTTTTTATACAGAGGTTAGTACCCTTGAGGGTTTCAGTTAATTCAGGCGAGACGTCGTCCTTCACAAGGATTTCCTTTGGGTGGAGGCCAGAACTCCTTATCTTGGCCAGGAGTTCAATGGAACTCTCAGCAAGGTCCCGGCAATGAAGCTCTTCAAGGAGGAGCATGTATCCCTCCGGGTTAGTCTCCTCCCACTGTGCTAATAATTCTTCAGCCATATCACGTTGCAAGGAGCTTGCCTCGTACTCTTCCAGGATGGTGAAGTCTGGGTCCAGTCCTGCCTCCAGGGCGTTTTCCCTGAGGAGGCGGCTGCAGAAGCTGTCTATGGTGGAGATATAGGCAAACTCTACCTCTTGCCTCTCCTGCTCCATCCCAAGGGATTTAAATTTCTGGGCCACCCTCTGCTTCATCTCCCCAGCGGCCTTCTCGGTAAAGGTGATGCAAAGGATTTTAGAGACAGATAGACCTCCTTCTGACACAAGGCCCACAAACCGTTCCACCAGTACCCCGGTCTTACCGGAGCCAGCCCCAGCACTAACGCAGAGGTCCTTGCCCAAGGTCCCTACGGCCCTCTCCTGCTCAGGGGTGAGGTTATCTGTAGGGGCGTATTGTTCGCCACGGCGAATCTGCCTAAGGCACGACAATACGCCCCTACGGACGTCGTTATCCTTCATGTCTCTTGCGGTGTCCTCTCTCAAATCTGCAGACGTCTTTATATTCACACCAGTTATGACAACGCTGAATGTCCCTGGGACTGACCTTCTTATCCCCCGACAGGATACCCTCCACCTGTCTAAACAGGTGTTCCTTGCAGGATTCCAGGAGGGCTTCCATATCTTCCTGTGACATGAGTTCGCCCTTATTGGGCAGGGGTAAGGCTATTATACCGCTCCTCCCAGGGGGTCTGAGGGAATAGAATTGGGCACCCACTGGTCTTAGCCCCAGGAGGTCCCTGGCTACCATTACGTAGATAGGTAGTTGCAGGTCGTTTCCTTCCCTGAGGTCCTTTATTAGTTTGTTCCCGTTGGCCGCCTCTTTACTGTACTTGTAGTCTATGACCAGGCCCAGGGTCTCGTCGTCCATCTCTGCTACGTCTATCCTGTCTATCCTGCCAGTCAGTCTGACCCTGTTCCCCTTCTTGTCCCTGAGTTCAAGCGGAGGGAGAGAGGTGGGCGTACTGACGTCCCCATGTATGGCAAGTGACTCGTCAGCCGTCTCTTTCCCAAAACCTACCTCAGCATATCTAGGTCTGAAGGCAGATTTTGTGATAAATTCCCTGTCCTGCTCGGCAAAGGCCTTAAGGGCCTGGAGCATCTCCCTCTTGAGCTTCTCTTCCTTAAATCCCAGAGGGATACCCCTGGTCTTAGTGGCAAAGGATTCCTGGAAGCGGGCCTCAAGACTTGTAATGGATGGGGCGGATTTATTAACGGCAAGCTCGGAGTAGTAACGTTGCAGTGTCTCATGGACAATCCCTCCCTGAAGGGTGGGACTCAGGCCCTCTTCGGCCCGGTTGGGTAGTGGTTTCAGTCTAAGTACCCACCTGCAGAAGTGGAGAAAGGGACACTGGGCGTAGTCACTAAGCTGTGTAGCGCTAAAGGAGGACATTATCTCCTTGAGGCAGTCTGCGGTCCCCAACCCCCCTTCTCCTGGCCTCTCTAAGGCGATACTCAGTCCCTCCAGCCAGGGAGTCCTTTCGCACAATTCGCGGTTGTAGACCCTGCGCACTATGTCCACCTGTGGTGGGTGGGGGGCGGTCAGGTTATGAAAGACAAAATCCCTCAGGTCTTTCTGGGTTAGTATCTCCTGAGGTCTTGGGACAAAATCACCAGGGGACCTCTTGCGGAAGACCTTCTTGTAGGATTCGGGGGTAAAGAGCCTCTTCACCTCCTCCAGATAGAAAGAAGGCAGGGTGTGCCTCCCCTGGCCATCCGTAGCGGGGTAGGAGAGTATGAGTTTCTTCTGGGCCCGGGTAAGGGCCACATAAAAGAGGAACCGTTCCTCCTCATGGGTGCGACTGAGTACCTCCCGGAGGTCTACGCCAGTGAGCCCCTTGAAGGCCCTGCGTTCTCTATCTTTTAGAAAAATATTCTCCCTCCCCTGTCTGGGAAACTGTTTCTCCAGAAGCCCGCCGACAAAGACCACGGGCTTTTCCCACTGCCTTGCCTCCAGGGCATCTATTACGTTTACAACCTCGTGCCGTTTGTCCCTCGGGGTATAAAAGCAGGAGGAAAGGTTCGTCTTGAGGTCATTAAAGAACTCCGCAAAGGTTACTGGGGCTGTGGTTATTTGACACTGCCTGTCAAGAAGCTCCAGAAAGGCCCTAAGGCCCTGGGATTCTTCTTTCAGTAAATAACCATAAGGTTGTAGGGGCGTATTGCAATACGCCCCTACTTCAGGAAGGGACAGGAATCTATTTATGAGCCTTAGTAACCAGGACCTGAAAAAGGAGACGGGGTGGAGGCCATCCAGTTCTTTTTCTGTCTTTGCTAAGTCCTTAATAAATTCTTTCGTCTGTTGTAGGGGCGTATTGCAATACGCCCCTACGGGCAGGCATGTAAGAGCCTGTAGTGGGCGTAGCGAACCCAGGCGATTTTCCATTAGTGCCAGCCACGCCTCCCTGGAGTCCAGTCTCCCGGTCTCCAGGACTCCATACTCCAGAGAGTCAACCTCGGAGTGGGGCAACATTGTGTAGGGGGATTTGAGGGCATGTAGCACCTCCTCGTCCTTCCAGGCACTGCCAAAGACCTTGAGTAACGAGAGGATACCTTTAACCAGGGGGTTTTCAATGAGAGGCCTGCGGGTATGTACCCTCACAGGGATGTTATGCTCGTGAAAGACGGCCTCAATGACGTCCCTATAAAGGGCAATCTCCCTGAATACGAGGGCTATGTCATGGTATTCTGCCTCCCCTCCAGAGACCATCTTATAGATGCGGCGGGCAATCTGTTCCACCTCATCTCTCAGGTCTGCGGCCTCTACTATCTCCAGGGCATCATCGGCCTCAATGGGTTCGGTGGCCGGGTTGAAGAGCCCCTTTTCTACCTGCCTCAGAGTAGGGGAGGTGGAACGCTGGAACCCCTGGAGTAGCCGCGGTTTTAACCCCAGCGATTTGAGTTCTTTGTAAACGGCCTGACAATGCCCAAAGACCTGCGAATGGAGGGGAGAGTCCTTTGTCTCTGCATCAAGCACCAGGCTGACAAGTGCCCTGGGCATCCTCTTGATGAGCATCCTGAGGATACGAAATTCTACGGGGGTGAAGTCGTGGAAGCCATCTACGAGGAGGAGTCTTTTTCTGGACAACAGGGTCTCGTCGGCCTCAAGGGAGCGCAGGAGTTGATTCAGTAGGTCATCCTCGTCCAGGAGCCCCCTTTTTTCCAGGACCGTCTGGAATAGAGAATAGACCTCCGACAGGGCTAGATACTTCTCTGGAGTAGGGGCGACCGGCCGGTCGCCCCTACAACCTTGCTCCTGCAAGAACTCATTTACTGCCCTGTGGAACTGTGCCGGGTACTGTCCATCCTCCTTAAGTTCTTTGATGAACCTGAGGAGGGCCATGTGAAGTCCCTGGAACCCTTCTTCTCCCTTAAAATATTTTAATCCGCCTGAGGCGGACTCCCTCAACGCCTCCCTTAATATAAACCCCTTTTCCAGTTCAGTAATCGGCCCCTTGGGCCCGTTGTACCCCAGGGTATCTCTGGCAAGTTGAGAGAAGGTGCATATACCCTCCTCAATAAAACCCGGGGCAAAACCTTTTCTTATAACGATGTCCTTGATGTGCTCTACCTGGCTATTGGTGGGGAGGAGGAAGAGGACACCGTCAGGGGGCCGGGCCTTTATGCTGTTACAGAAGGTCTCCAGTAACAGTGTAGTCCTGCCGCAACCTGCCCTGCCGATGATGAGGGACTTTTCAGACACCAAAATTCCTAAAATTCCGCCTGAGGCGGACCTAGCTATCGGCCGTTGGTCAAGACCTGAAAGCCGAAGGCCCAAGTGCAAACAATAATGTTCTTTGGGGATTATTTCCCGGCCCAGGCCAGTTGTCAAGGGATTTCTGGCCTCTCAAGGAGTGATAAGGGCGTATCGCAATACGCCCTACTTACTTGCCCCCCTTGACTCTTTTAAGGTTCAGTAATATCCTTTCTATATGTTGAAGATCCTCACTGGCCCCACAGCTGTCGGTAAGAGTAGTGTAGCCATCCAGATTGCCCGTCAGGCAGGTGCAGAGATTGTCTCTGCAGACTCCATGCAGATTTATCGCGGCATGGACATCGGCACAGCCAAACCCTCCCTGGAGACAAGACGTGAAATACCCCACCATCTCATAGATATACTGGACCCCTGGTCCGCCTCAGGCGGATACAGTGTAGGGCGTTATGTCCAGGATGCGGCAGAGATTATCCGGGGGCTGGAGTCAGAAGGAAAAGAATCCCTGGTGGTGGGGGGGACTGCCCTCTACATAAAGGCCCTGACAGAGGGGTTGTTTAAAGGGCCAGGGGCAGACTGGGGGATAAGGCAGGAGCTGGAGGGTGTGGCCAGAGAGAAGGGTGTCCACTACCTCCACGGCGTACTGGCAGAGGTAGACCCTGCCTCTGCGCAACAGATACAAAAGGGTGATTTACGACGGGTAGTACGGGCACTGGAAGTTTATCAGAAGACAGGCCACCCCATATCCTCCTGGCAACAGGAGTGGGGAGGGCACTACAGCTCAAAGGTTCAAGGGTTCAAAGGTTCAAGCGTCCCGGCCACCTTAATGGTCATCCTCTCCCTGGACAGGAGGGAACTATACCAGCGGATAGAGGAAAGGGTAGAAAGGATGTTTCAGGAGGGGTTAGTGGAAGAGGTACGGCGGCTCACGGCCCATCCCCTGGGTCTTGGCCGTCAGGCTAGAGAGGCCCTGGGTTACGCAGAAGTGATAGAATACCTGGGGGGTAGGATGACCTTATCAGAGGCAAAAGGACTGGTAAAGAGGAACACCCGTCGTTTCGCCAAGAGGCAGATGACCTGGTTCAGGAGTTTTACTGGGGCCGTGCGGTTGGAGATAGAGGAGGAAGGGTCAGAAGAGGCGGCCAAAAGGGCCATGGAGATTTTATATCCTTGACCTCCAGGGGGGATTTTGTTAGATTTCCCTAGTTCAGGTCTCGGCCCCAGAGTGTATATATAATGCTGGCCGATTGCAAATAGTTGATTACCGATAGCCGACGGATGCCATATACATTGCCCAAGGACCTAAAGTATACGCCCACCCATGAGTGGGTGAGGGTGAAGGGCCGCACCGCCATAATTGGCCTGACAGAACTGGCCCTGGAGGGATTGGGAAAGATAATTGACCTATCCCTCCCGGACAAAGGGGATGCACTCCTGACGGGCATGGCCTTCGGGGACGTGGAGACTACAAATGCCCTCCACGAGATAATGACCCCTATAGAAGGGGAGGTAGTGGAGGTCAATAATGCCTTGTATAAGGATTTGGACCTTATAACCAGGGACCCATACATCAGGGGATGGCTGGTAAAGTTAAGATTAACCAGCCCCCTCCCCCAGGATAATCTGTTGAGCGCCGATGAGTACGAGGCCCAAATCTTTAAGATAAAGCGGGAGCTAAAGTAGAAAAGGCTAAAATAGAAAAGATGGTAAGGCGGTATATCTCCGAGCTCAGGCTTGGGGAACAGGTAGATACGGTGTTTCGCCTGAATAGTAGAGAAATCCGCCCCTACGGTAACGGAAAACTCTCCATCCAGGCCCAACTGGCCGATAAATCTGGTACCCTCCCGGCCGTCATGTGGGACGTCAGCCAGGGACAGATAGACTCCTTTGGGAAGGAAGGGTTACTCAGAGTCCAGGGGGTCGTGGGGCAGTACAAGAATGCCACTCAGTTAGAGATAAAGAACTTCAGCAGGGAAGAACTCTTCTTTAACCTGGAGGACCTCTTCCCCTGGAGCAAGGAGGACCCAAGGGTACTCCAATCCGAACTGGAAGATATAGTGAACGGCCTTACTGACCCCTATATCTCCCAACTCCTCAAACTCTTTCTAAGGGACGAGGAATTTGTGCGTAAATTGTGCATTGGTCCGGCCTCCACCAGCTACCACCACGCCTACCTGGGGGGACTGCTGGAGCACACCGTGGCAGTGGCGAGGCTTGCCCTCCAGACCTCTAAACTCTACCCCATCCTGGATAGAGACCTCCTGGTGGCGGGGGCCATATTACACGACATAGGCAAACTTCGGGAACTCTCCTATCAGAGTGGTTTCTCTTACACAGACCATGGAAGGCTAGTAGGCCACCTGATATCCGGGGTGCTCATGGTGGAAGAAAAGGCTATCCAGATAAAGGGGTTCCCACAGGAACGCCTGGACCTCCTCAGGCACATAATCCTGAGCCACCACGGCGAGACGGATTACAATTCCCCCAGGCTGCCAATGATGGCAGAGGCCCTGGCCGTGCATCACCTGGACAACCTGGACGCCAAGCTCCAGGGCTACCAGAGGGCCGTTGCTGAGGACAGAGACCCTGAGAGTCATTGGACAGCCAGGCAAAAGATGTTCGGTGATATCCATCTTTATAAAAAGGGCAATAAGTAGCTAGTAGCTAGTGGTTAGTAGCTAGGGGTTGAATTCTTTCCTAGCTACTGGCTACTGACTACTGGCTACTTGTTACTTACCTCATGGTTGACGCAAAAGACCTAGTCAAGTTCCTCCGCAGCCGCCGCTACAGCCCTATGAATGCGACAGAGCTGGCGGAACACTTTGGCACATCAGCGGAGGAGTCTGAGGGTTTTCAAAAACTCCTCCGCCAGCTTGAGTTCCTCGGTGAGATAGTCCAGATAAAACAAAAGCAGTACGCCATCCCCGAAAAGGTACACCTTGTAGTGGGGAGGCTACGTTGCAGACCAAGGGGTTATGGCATCGTAGAGCCAGTGAAGGAGGGCTACCCGGAGGTCTACATAGAAGAAGAGGATATGGGCCAGGCCATGCACAAGGACCTTGTGGTGGCAAGGCTTCCTATGGGGATGCCCTCTAGACGCCGCGGACGGAAGCGGGCCGCCTCAGGGCAGATAGTCAACGTACTGGAACACGTTAATGAGACCGTTATAGGCGCCTATCAGCATACCCGCCGCCTGGGCTTTGTAGCCCCTGATGACTCCTGCCTCTTCAAGGACATCTACGTGGCAGAAGAGGACTCCGCCGGGGCACGACCAGGGCAAAAGGTCATAGTCAAGCTAACCCAGTGGCCCTCCCGACACCTCGCCCCTGAAGGGATGATAGTGGAGGTGCTGGGAGAGGATGGCGACCCATGGGTGGATACCGTCTCCGTAGTGTATCAGTACCGGCTTCCCAATAAGTTCAGTCCAGGAGTAGAAGAAGAGACAAGGGCTGCGCCCCAGGAGGTAAAAGAAGAGGACATCAGGGGGAGATTAGACCTCAGGGACAAGTTGACGATTACCATTGACCCTGAAGACGCCAAGGACTTTGACGATGCCGTCTCCCTGGAGAGATTGGGGCGGGGGCACCTGAAACTGGGGGTACACATAGCCGACGTGGCCCACTACGTCAGACCTGGCTCGGCCACGGACCTGGAGGGTTCCAAGCGAGGCACCAGCGTCTATTTCCCAGGGGAGGTCATCCCAATGCTCCCCGAACCCCTGTCGGCAGGCATCTGCAGTCTGAAGGAGGGGGTGGATAGGCTAACCAAGACGGTCTTCCTGTTCTATACCCCCCAGGGGACGCTCGTCTCCTCCGAGATTAGGCACTCCGTTATCAGGGTGACCAAGAGGCTTACTTACAAGGAGGCCAGCAAAATCCTTACAAAGGATAAAGCGGCCTCCTCCGAGGTCCAGGAGGAGGTGAGGGACTTACTCTACCAGATGGCGGAGTTAGCCCAGAAACTATGGGCCAGGAGGGTAGAGGATGGGGCACTGGAGCTGGACCTCCCGGAGGTGTCCTTGAGGCTGGACGAAACGGGCAGGGTGGCGGGGGTGGAGAAGGTAGAGAGGGACGTCTCCCACAAGCTTATTGAGGAGTTTATGCTGGCGGCCAATGGGGCAGTGGCCAGGTTCATGCACGAGAAAGACATCCCCTATTTCTCCCGTATCCATCCAAAGCCAGAGGAAGAGGAGATGAGGAATTTTGCCGAATTCATAAAGGAGCTGGAACAGGTGAAGCTGGACCCCTTCAAGAGGCGGCATATCCAGGACCTGTTAAAACGGGTAGCTGGCAGACCCGAGGCCTATCAGGTGAACCTGGCCCTCCTCCGCTCCCTCAAGAAGGCCCAATACTCTGACAAATGGGGCCCCCACTTCGCCCTCGCCATGGACTATTACACCCATTTCACCTCACCAATAAGACGGTACCCAGACCTCTTCGTACACAGGATGCTGGACCACTACCTGCTGGAGAGACGGAAGCCCGGGGAGATAAGGGAGAGTTATGAATTTACCTCTGGCGGCCTGGCAGACCTGGCCGAACACTGTTCCTTTACGGAAAGGCGGGCGGATGAGGCGGAGCGAGAGATTACTAAACTGAAGCTCCTCCGTCACCTGGAGGGCAGGATTGGGGAGGTAATGGAGGGGGTCATTACCGGGGTGGAGGAGTTCGGGCTATTCGTACAGCTAAAAGACCTCCTGCTGGACGGCCTCGTACACGTCCGCAACCTTGTAGACGACTTCTACAAACTGGACAGGAAGCGGATGGCCATGGTAGGTAACCGCAGGGGCCGGGTCTTCCGTGTCGGCCAGGAGCTCAGGGTCAAGATTGACCACATAGACTTCTTTAAGAGAGAGGCAGATTTTATCCTGGCGTAATCCCACTGACCCTATGGCAAATCCCTTTACTGTTGGCATAACACTTGCTCATTTCTTCCCGGCATTGGCACAAAGGAGGTTTCTTGGTTTTAAAACATGCTATGTATTAATGTTCAGAATACGTAAGTTTCTTATTGGTAGTATCTTATACTAGATTGGAGACTGCAACTTAAAGATTGATTTCTAACAGTGCCCCCATAAAATGGTGCTTTTCCACCACAAATGGTGGCTTCCAAACAACCCCTCAGTTTACCTGAAAGGAGGGACGAGCTACATGAAACCGGTCCTGAGTCTAGCATTAAGTCTGTCATTTTTACTCCTATCCTCAGTCCTAGTTGCAACGGGTACATGGCCCTTGCTTCGGGATGTAACCCTCCTATGGCAGGACAACTCTGACAGGGAGGGGGATCTGTGGGATATGGCAGGGAGCGTGGCCGTTAAGGGCGATAGGGTCTTTGCAGTTGGTGAATCAGAGACTACCGCAGGTAGCGGTGCCTTCTCCGTTAAGGCGTATAATGCCAAGAATGGTGCGCTACTTTGGGAGAGCTATTATGACCGTGAGGGAGACGGGTGGGATTCTGCAAGTGACGTAGTCGTTGATGGCAACAAGGTCTTTGTGAACGGTTATACTGCTACAGTCGCAGGCGATACTGCTTTCACTGTCAGGGCGTATAATGCCAAGAATGGGAAACTACTCTGGGAGGACAACTACGACCGTGAGGGAGATGGGTGGGATTCTGCGTGGGGCATGACTGTCCATGATAACAAGGTCTTTTCAGTGGGTCAGACGACATCTACCGCAGGT
>MHYW01000127.1 GCA_001828545.1 Planctomycetes bacterium RIFCSPHIGHO2_12_FULL_52_36 | reverse complement strand
GGGCAATGAAGAAGGTAAGGCTGGCAGACTACAGTGGCAAGTGGGTGGTACTCTTCTTTTACCCACTGGACTTCACCTTCATCTGTCCCACAGAGATAGAAGGCTTTGCCAAATTCTCTAAGGAGTTTGAAAAGCTGGGGGCCGTAGTGGTTGGGGCAAGCACGGACAGCGAGTATACCCACAAGGCCTGGTTTGAGGGAGACAGCCGCCTGAAGGAGGTAGCCTATCCCGTCCTAGCCGATACTGCCCACAGGGTAAGCCGTGCCTACGGCGTACTAAAGGAAGATAAGGGGATAGCTTACCGCGGGACGTTCATCATTGACCCTGAAGGCGTAATCCGCTACACGTTAATCTCGGACCTCAGCGCCGGGAGGAGCGTAAAGGAGACCCTCAGGGTACTCCAGGCCCTGCAGAGCGGGGAACTCTGCCCCGTAGAGTGGACCCCCGGACAGAAGACACTGGGTAAGGCATAAAGAATGTCCACTTAAACGCCCACAGTGAATCCTGTATTTTTTTCTCACTGTTTTATAGGAGGGTAGGTCGTGAGAAACAGAATACCAATCCGCCTAAGGCGGACAGGGTCGTTGCTGGTGATGCTCACCACTGTACTCATCGTATTGAACCAAGGCTACGCACAGGAATCTGGAAAGAAGGGTTCAAGTTATGCCCCCGTTGTCATCAAGGAGGACTTTGCAACCATCGTGGGCCGTATGAAGGCCGCGAGGCCTGAGGTGATGAAGCGGCAGATGGACCTCCTAAACGAACGTTATGACCTAAGCGACCACCCAGCCAAAGATGTGACAATGTCTCGTGGTAAATCCATCCAGGAAGGTGTAAGGGCCAAACTCCCCAAGGACATGACCTGGGAGAAACTGTCAGCGATGAGTCCTGAAGAAATCCGCGAAAAGGACTCGTTCCCGGCGGGTTTCTTGCCCCTTACACACCCTAACCACCCGGAAGGTGGCATGGTCTTCCCCAAGTTCCATATAGAGGAAATCAAGAAACAGGAGGGGCGAGACCTCACCCGTTTTGACCTGGACTTTGATTTGCCTGACCATTTTTTACCAGAGTTCCCTGCGCCCATTTACCTGACTACACGGCCAGACCTCGGTGACGTCTCTCAGGGCAAACTGGTAACTATTGACAATTACTACGAGCTGTTTAACGGGATACTAAACCCCAAACAACTTGAAGGGCTAAGGCTGTTGGTAACGGCCTTCCCACAGCAGCAGTTCAATCAGACCGAAGACCGTCGCTCCGAACGCCCGAGCCGTGGGGTGGCCTGCTTGGACTGTCATGCAAATGGGCATACCAACGCCTCCACCCACCTAGCAGGAGACGTTCGCCCCCAGGAGTTCCGCCACCGCATTGACACTCCAAGCCTGCGTGGCGTCAACATCCAACGCTTGTTCGGCTCACAGCGGGCATTGAAAAGCATAGAGGACTTCACTGAGTTTGAGCAGCGAGCCGCTTATTTTGACGGTGACCCGGTGATTGCAACGAAGAAGGGAGTTAATATACTGGAGCGGGGCAGCCAGGTTCACTTTATGGCGGAATTCCAGGCATTACTGGATTTCCCACCTGCCCCCAAGCTAGGCATTGACGGCAGGCTGGACCCGAAAAAGGCTACCGAGTCCGAATTACGGGGTCAAAACCTGTTCTTCGGCAAGGCCAATTGTGCCTTCTGCCATCAACCGCCTTACTACACAGACAACCTCATGCACAACCTTAGGGTGGAACGTTTTTACAAGCCACGCATGATTAACGGACGCATGGCCAGTGCTGATGGGCCAATCAAGACCTTCCCCCTGCGTGGCATTAAGGACTCACCACCATATCTCCATGATGACCGACTGTTGACCCTGGACGATGCTGTGGAGTTTTTCAACCTAATACTGGAAATCAAGCTGACCGAGCAAGAGAAGAAAGACCTTGTTGCATTTTTGCGTGCACTCTAACTTTAGAGGGGGATGTCATGAACCTATGCATGAACGTACTCAGAAAATTATTGCTATCCTTTATCTTTACCATCCTCTATACGGCTCAAGGCGAGGCCCAGCAATGTGTCATCATCAAGACAGACGGAGGGCAAAAGGTAAAGGCACCCCTGGGACTCCCTGACCTGGAGGTACCCAAGGATAACCTCATGACCCCAGAAAAGGTGGCCCTGGGGAAGAGACTCTACTTTGATACAAGGCTGTCTCTGGATGACACAGTTAGCTGTGCCTCCTGCCACGACCTCAGACTGGGTGGTGGCGACGGAAGGCCGGTATCCACGGGGATAAAGGGACAAAAGGGCGGCAGGAGCGCCCCCCCTACCATCAATGCCGCCTACTTCAACGTACAGTTCTGGGACGGTCGCGCCCCAAGCCTGGAAGGACAGGCCAAAGGCCCCATAGTGAACCCCATTGAGATGGGTATGCCCTCTCATGAAGTAGCCGTAGAGAAACTTAGAGACATTGAAGAGTATCAAAAGGCCTTCAAAGAGGTGTTCGGAGGGATATTTCCTTTTGGCTTGCTCACCGAAGACATCACCATTGATAACGTCGCCATGGCCATCGCCTCCTATGAGAGGACGTTGCTCTCTGGTAACTCACCCTTTGACCGCTACATGTACGGGGGTGAGAAAGGGGCCCTTAACCCAATGGCGAAGATGGGGCTGGTGGTGTTCAGTGGTAAAGGGGGATGCGCCCTCTGCCACCCCATCGGGCCAGATAGCGCCCTCTTCACCGACAACAACTTCCACAACCTGGGGGTTGGCATGGACAGGCCTGACCCTGATTTGGGCCGCTACAACGTTACAAAACAGGAAAAGGATAAAGGGGCCTTTAAGACCCCTGGCCTCCGCAACATCGCACTGACCGCCCCATATATGCACGACGGCAGTGAACCCAACCTGGAGGCAGTAGTAGAGTTCTACGATAAGGGCGGCAGGCCCAACCCGTACCTGTCACATGCCATAAGGCCCTTGGACCTCACGAGCACAGAGAAGACCGCCCTGGTAGAGTTCCTTAAATCCCTGACGAGCAGTGATATCCCTGAATTTTAGGACGTCAGGACACAAACCGAGACCTCTGCAAACCCTATTGGAGGTGTCCGCCATGACAACCCCTCCCCCTTGAGGGGGGAGGGAAGGGAGGGGGTGAACACACCCCTTAATCCCCTCTTAATAGAGAGGAAAAATCACCCTCCCCCTTCCCCCTCCCATCAAGGGAGGGGGAAACTAGAGGAGATGCAAACTCTTTCAGCATTCTCAAATTGAAACCTCTGCGAAAGTCACCGCACTACTTCGTGTCATTCTGAGCGAGGCGAAGAACCTGAGATTCTTTCCGCCTAAGGCGGATTTCACTCCCTCAGAATGACATCTTGTATGATTTCTCAGAGGTCTCAAATTACACTAGAAAGGAAAAACACAGACTATGAAGTTGTTACTCTTCGTCAGCCTTATCTTCTGGTCTTTCTTTTCGGCCCATGCCGAGGAGGTATATGAGATAAAGGGGCCACTGGGCCTTCCAGACCTGGAGACACCAGACGATAACCCCCAGACACCGGAGAAAGTGGCCCTGGGGAGAAAACTATACTTTGACACAAGGCTCTCGGCAGATGACACAATTAGCTGTGCCACCTGCCACGACCCCACCAAGGGCTTTGCCGATGGAGAGCCAGTATCTACCGGGATAAAAGGGCAGAAGGGGGGGAGGAACGCCCCCTCCGTACTTAACGCCGCCTACTACAGGATTCAGTTCTGGGACGGGCGTGCCCCAAGCCTGGAAGAACAGGCCAAAGGCCCTATCGTGAACCCTATAGAGATGGGCATGCCCTCCCACCAGGCAGTCGTAGAAAAATTGAGAGGGATAAGAGGATACCAGGAGGCCTTCCAGAAGGTCTTTGGTAAAGAGGGGATAACTATAGACAATATAGCAATAGCCATCGCCTCCTTTGAGAGGACTATACTGGCAGGCAATTCCCCTTTTGACAGATACTTTTTCAAGGGAGACAAGGATGCCATGAGTCAGTCTGCCATAAGGGGCATAGAAGTCTTTAAGGAAAAAGGGAAATGTACCCTCTGTCACCCGTTTACCCCAGACAAGGCACTGTTCACTGATAACGGATTTCATAACATCGGGGTGGGGATGGACAAACCCAATCCGGACCTGGGCCGTTATTCAGTAGTAGAAGGGGCCGGAAAGACAGAGGGACTCAGAGGGGCCTTTAAGACCCCCACCCTGAGGAACGTAACCCTTACTGCCCCCTACATGCACGATGGCAGTCAAAAGACACTGGAAGAGGCAGTAGATTTCTATGATAAGGGCGGTCACCCCAACCCCTACCTTGACCCCCAGATAAAGCCCCTGAATCTAACTGGACAGGAAAAATCTGACCTGGTGGAATTCATGAAATCCCTGACCTGCGATACCCTGCCGTCTCTAACAGGGGTCAGGGACTAGGGACCAGGGATTAGGGAAAAAGTATAACGCAGGCTAAAGCCTGCGGCTACCTCTGACCCCTGACCCCTGCCCCCTGTATCCTACTTAACGTCCCCCTCTTTCCTCTTCCAGCCGAGGAACATGTCCGTGTATTCGCCGTGGCTCCAGAAACTGCTAGCCTCGTGTCTAATACCCAGTCTTTTTTCTATCTCTGAGAAACGTTGTAGGCGGCTCGCCTCTGCCTTTATCTTTATTAGCCAGCGGTCCTGGGCCCATTCCCAGTAGCCATATATGGGACTATACACGGCCCCATGGGCCTTGGCCTTATAGATGGCATCGGTAATGTCAACGAGGAGTTCGTAGGTGAGTCTCTCTATCTCGGAGACGTTGTACTTCCGGTTGTGTCCGTCTGGCAAGAGGCTGAAGGTGTGACGCCCCCTCCAGTCAGGGGCAAGGTCCTGGGGCATGGGGTCAAGCAGCCCGTCATTAAGGAGGTCTACTACTATGGCCATCGCCTCACGGTATTTGGTGAAGCTCAGCTTTACGGCCTCGTCCATGGCCTCAAGCTGGTCACTGGCAAACCTTGAGGAGTGACAGCCCTGGCACGTCTTCACCCACCATTCCCTTATCTCTTTGTATCTCGGCGCACCCCTGTCTACCAGGGAGGTGCCCATAAAGGTGTAGGCGGTAGAGGCCCTCCTGACGTCATGCTCGCCCTGTTGCATGTGGCAGTAGGCGCAGGTGGGGGCCTTGTAATTTTTGTTGGCAAGCGGCTGGGAGAAATCCCATTCGTGGGCCTCTCCCTGGTATATCATCCCATGGTAGGACTGCATATACATCTCGTACTCGTACTGCTCCGGGCCTGAGTGACATACACCACAACTGGTGGGACGGCGGGCCTCCTTTACTGAAAACTCGTGCCTGGTGTGGCATCCATCGCAACGGTTCTCGGCAATGGCATGGCACGTGAGACAGGCAGAGACCTCCCCTGCAGGCTTTTCTACGTAACAACCGTCTTCAACAAGGTCAAGATGATAGGCATGGGCATGAGACCCCCGGCCGCCGTCTCTATGTCCTATCAGTTGCTTGGGGTGGCACTCCCCACAGGTATTGTAAGAGGGCATGAGTAACCTTTCATGGTCCGTCCCGTGGCACTTCTCACACCCTACCGCCTCCTTCCCCTCCCCTGGCCTGCCATGCCGGCTCCTCCTCCACTGGGCAACTATTTGGGGGTTCTCCACCGTGTGACAGACGATACACTCGTGCCCGGTGTACTGCCCCGTCACGGCGCTTACAGGACGAAAGGCAGGATTATTATAGTAGTGGTCAGGGTCATACCACCTGACCATCGGGAGGAATTGAAAGAGCTGTCCGTATCTACCCTTCCCGGGGAAGAGTTTGTCGGGGGCAGTGTAATAGGCAGAGAGCCCACCGCCGTGGTAGACGTCTCCTGAGTCATCTGGCCCTGCCTTCTCCCCCCGCAGGGCGGCCATCTCTTCCTGAAAGGACCTTTTCCCCTGTAGGTGTCCGCCTGAGGCGGATGCCCCTGCCTGCCCAGCACCTGACCACAAAAAGACCAGGAGGCATCCCGCCAAAAGAGAAACCCTAGGCATAGGTTTGTCCCTCCATCTATCTACATCCCGCCTGAGGCGGATTTTCAACTGGACGGGTCTGTTAGGGACTGTATCTGGGGTGGTCCTGCCATGTGGTCTTCTAGAAATAAAAATCCGCCCCGTCATAGTTGAGGGGTGGCATTCTCGTTACGTGTCCGGCCTCCAAGGTCGGTCACATCCTGCCGGCCACTAGCCAGCAGGTAGACGAGGCGGATTAGTCTCTCCTATCAAACTGCCCAAGGTGTCCAGGGCAGGCGCAAGACCTGCACCTTAAGGGCAGGCGCAAGACCTGCCCCTACTTTTAAAACCCGCCCCACCCATAAGTGAGGGGTGGCATTCTCTATTCGTGTCCGACCTACAAGGTCAGACACACCCTGCCGACCACAAGTCAGCAGTCAGGTGGGGCGGGTAAATCTCTCTCATCAGCATCAAAAAGGTTAAAATCCGCCCCGTCATAGTTGAGGGGTGGCATTCTCGTTACGTGTCCAGCCTCCAAGGCCGGTCACATCCTGCCAGCCACAAGCCAGCAGGTAGACGGGGCGGATTAGTCTCTTATCCTCCAAAAAAACCCTTGACTTTTAAGAAATATTGTTATTAGATTGGATTAAACCCCGCCTCGTCATAGTTGAGGGGTGGCATTCTCCAGTTCTATGCCTTCAGCCCACAAGGCTGAGGCACATCCTGCCGACCACAAGCCAGCAGGTAGACGAGGCGGGTTATATCCCTTCAAGTTTCTTCCTCTTTTCCTGGGCTGAAAATTCTTTATCCTCTTTCTTCTTCCCCCTGGGTAGTTTCCACCTGACGTCAATATATTCCATCTGTTCAAGCTTCTTTCCCTCAGCCTTGACAATGCTAAGGAGGTTTTTGAGTTTCTGCCCGTCAGAAAGCTCATCCACATGCCCACAGAGGGGGGGACAGCCCCACTTGATGGCTATCCCGCCGTTGGTCCAGATGGTAATGTCGCTCTCGCCGTGGCTCCTGCCCCGGCCCACCTCAGTAACGTCCACAGACCTGAGACCCATTACCTTGTGGACTTCGTTCTCCTTCAGGAAACGCACAAGTCCTACCCCGGCCAGTATCCCCTTATCTTCCATCCTCTGTCCTGCCCTCGGGAGAATCCTTAACCTCCTGGATTCTATGTAGGGGGTCTTCCCCTGGTCCCGTGGCCATGAGAAATGCGTCCCTGGCAGTACCATGCCCTCTTCATCAAGGAGATAAAAGACCTCGTCCCTTCGCTCCGCTCCAGGGCGGGCCTTTAGATTCGCTTTCCCCTTCTCCGCCTGAGGCGAATCGGGGTTCCGGCCCACTACAGGTTTATACACCGCTACAGCCTGCCTTATCTCTAACTGCACCCTTAATCTATTAGGGAATTCCCTCTTTACGGAGTGGATACTCTTCACCCAGGGTATCCCTTCTAATCTCCCGGCTACCTCCTGGGTAAGCCCCTTATCAAAGAACCCCCGTCCTACTATCCCTCTGGTATCTTTTAACTCCCCCAGGAGGTTCTCTTTCACCCCATTTTTGGGATGGATAACAAATACGACCTCCTTTATCTTAAATTCTTCCAGTGCAGAGAAGTAACTCCACCCTCCATAAATACCCCAGACCAGGAGGCCAATAATCGCCACTGCAACGGGTATCTTGAAGTAATAGGCCCCTACTACTCTACGAAGCCTTCCTTCCTCTACCTGGTCTTTCTTTCCCTTTTCTGTCATCTATATTGCCTGTACGTACAGGGGTTACCCTGACTCTTGTAGGGGCAGGGTAACCCTGCCCCTACTTAAGGCCAGACCCACTATCCTATTGCAGAGCTGTGAAAAGCTCATCCCAGTTGCCTGGGCGGCCTTGGGGAGGAGACTCCTCTCAGTAAACCCAGGGATAGTGTTCACCTCTAAGAGATAGAGGGACCCCACCTCATCGCACATCATATCCACCCTGGAAAAATCACTGCAACCCAGCGCCTTATGGGCCTTAAGGGCTATATCCTGGGCCTCTTGATACACCCCGCCGGGGAGTCCCGGACACAGGATGTAACGGGTGTTGGTATCCTTATACTTGGCCTCAAAGTCGTAAAACTCCCTGGAAGGCCTTATCTCTATTACAGGGAGGGCCTCTTCCCCCAGCACCCCTACCGTGAGTTCACGGCCTGCAATATACTCTTCCAAAAGGACCGTATCCTCGTAACGGAAGGCTGACTCCAGGGCGGGGATAAGACCTTCAATTACCTTTACAATGGTCACACCCACACTAGAACCGTTGCAGGCAGGCTTCACCACCAGTGGGAAGGACAATTTACCTAGCCTGCTTATGGTGTGCTCCGGCCTGAGGGACTCGTGACGTCTCAGGACTATGAAACTGGGGGTGGATAGCCCCCTGGCACTAAAGACCTTTTTAGACTCTACTTTATTAATGGCCCGCTTGCTGGCACTCACGCCGGAACCCGTGTAGGGGATGCCCTTCGCCTCCAGCAGGGACTGGACCCCTCCATCTTCCCCAAAATGACCATGCAGGGCAATAAAGGCCAGGTCTACATCCCCCGCCTGAGGCGGGTCAAGCTCCTCCACTCTTGTATCGTTCACAACTATGGGTATCACAGAATGGCCCGCCTCCTTGAGGCCTTCTGCCACCGCCTGGCCAGAGCGGAGAGACACCTCCCTCTCCGGGGAGATTCCACCCATCAGGACAGCCACCTTCAATACTGCCTCTCCAGGGTGGCCGTCCGCCTGAGGCGGACCTACCTCGGACCGCAGACCATCGCTCGTAGCAGATGGGGCTACCATATCTTTATCTCTGGCTCCAGCCAGACTCCGAACCGTTTCTTCACCTCTTCTCTAACCCTCTGGATAAGCTCAAGGATCTGGGCCGCCGTGGCACTGCTCCAGTTTACGATAAAATTAGCATGTTTCCTGGATACCATCGCACCACCTACCTTAAACCCCTTTAGCCCGGATTGGTCAATAAGGCCCCCTGCGCTCTGCCCTGGTGGGTTCTTAAAGACGCACCCGGCACTCTTTGCGGAAAGGGGCTGGCTCCCGCTCTTTTCCTCGTAAACCTCCCTCATCCGGTGGAGGATTTCCTCCCTGGAACCTTTCTCAAGCCTCAACCTGGCCCCAAGGACAATCTGCTGCCCCAGTCCCGCATTCCTGTACTGAAAATCTACTTGCCCCCGTGTGTAAGAATGTAATGCCCCGTCGTATCCAATGGTAGATACCTCTTCAATCCATCGCTCTACAGTCCCATATTTACCGCCGGCATTCATGGCCACGGCACCCCCCACACTGCCGGGGATGCCCACCAGGTTCTCCAGCCCCTTAAGCTCCCACTCCGCCGTCCTATGGATAAGCCTGGGGAGACTAACCCCCGCCTCTACCAGCACCTGTTCGTCACTGCGCTCAATCCTGCCAAAAGCACCCCTGGGGATGTGGACCACCAGGCCCTCCACTCCGCTATCCCTCACTAAGATATTGCTCCCCTTACCAAGGACAAATATCTTCAGCCCCTGCTCCTTCCCGTAATCAAGAACCCCCTGAAGCTCCTCCGGGTTGGTAGGCTCTGCAAACAGGGTGGCAGACCCCCCCACCTTGAAAGTGGTGTATCCCTTCAGGCACTGCTGATGCTTAATTTTGCCTCTTAAGTCCTTGACCATCGTAATGTCCATTTCTTTGCCAGGCAGTGCTGCCGCCGACGCCAGTCCGCCTCAGGCGGATACCGCCTCGCAAGAGAGAAACAAGCTCCACCCCTACTTTCCACACGTCCCCGGCTCCCATGGTCATCACCACGTCACCTTCCCGGAGCCGTGGGTATACCTCACTTGCCACATTATCCAGGCCAGATACGTACAAGGCCCTGACTTCTTCCCTCTGTGCCTCCTTCAGGAGGTCAACGGAGCTAACCGACTCCATATCCTCCTTGCTGTCCCTGGCAGGATAGATGTCCGTGAAGACCACCTCATCCGCCTCCCTGAAGGCCCTGGCGAACCTGCTAAGGAAGAACCTGGTACGGGTGTGCTGATGGGGCTGGAAGATGCACCACAGCTTCCTCCCCTGGAAGTGTTCCCTGGCCGCCTGCAACGTAGCGCATACCTCCGTAGGGTGATGCCCATAATCGTCTATGACCGTCACCCCACGCACCGTGTCCAGCATCTGGAACCTGCGGTTAGCCCCCCTGAATTCCTTCAAGGCCTTCTGCATAATCTCCTTCGGCAGGCCGGCCCAATGTCCCACGGCGATAGCCGCCAGGGCATTCTTGACGTTATGGCTGCCGGGCACCCCCAGGGCAAAATCTCCATAATGGTCCTCTTTGTAATATACCTTAAAAGAATTGAGTCCCCCTCCCCGGACGGGAGGCGTTGCCCTCCAGGAGGAGGAGGCAGAACCAATGGAAAACGTCTCTACATTGCAAGGCACGTCCTGTGGGATGGCCTTCATGATGTTCACGTCCCCATGGGCCACCACCAGCAAACCATTTCTTGATACCCCCTGGGCAAAATTCCTGAAGGCCCCGATCACCCCTTCCAGGTCCTTATAGTAATCCAGATGGTCTTCTTCTATATTTGTTATAATCCCTACTTGGGGTCGCATATGCAGGAAGGACCTGTCATACTCGCAGGCCTCTGCCACGAAATACTTACTGCTGCCCAGGCCGGAACTCCCTCCCAATCCTGGCACCTCACCTCCAATTACAAAACTGGGGTCTTCCCCCGCCTCCTTGAGGAGGGTGGCTACCATAGCGGTAGTAGTGGTCTTTCCATGGGTACCACTCACGGCAATCCCCACCTTGTCTCCCATCAATGAACCTAGCATCTGGGCATATTTAATTACCTGCAGGCCAAAACCCTTGGCCTTCTTCAGGTCCGGGTTATCCTCTTGTACGGCGGCCGAGATTACTACCAGTCTAGCCTGGGGGCTGAGCCAGGAGCCGTCCTGTCTCAGGGTTATTTTGGCCCCCAACTCCTCCAGATGAAGTAGAGACTGGGAGGGTTGCATGTCGGAACCATGCACTATACACCCGCCTTTCATAAGCACCTTAGCCATACCGCTCATACCAGCACCACCAATCCCTATGAGATAAACCAGAGACCCTTGCAACGCCGATAGTACACCTGCCTCTAAAGCGCCTGTGGTGATAAACTCTGACATACCCTCTCCCCTTTTTGATGCCCGCGGTCTGACCGCCTACCACCCTCAAGGAGTTCCAGCATGCACTGTATGACCTCCTGCGTAGCGGAAGGTTTGCCCATGGCCATTGAGGCCCGACGCATCCCCTGGAGCCTTTCTCCATCCGTAAGTACCCCCAGGAGTAACTCCGTAAGCCCCTGGACCGTAAGGTCCCGCTCTTTTACCACCACTGCCGCCCCTCCAGCGGCAAGTTCCTCCGCATTACTGTACTGATGGCCGTCGGCACTATGAGGATAAGGTATCAACACGGCAGGTAACCCCCAGGCAGTAATCTCTGCCAGAGTAGTCGCCCCTGCCCTGGACAGTACCAGGTCAGCAGAAGAATACGCCGCACCCATATCCACAAGAAAATCAAACACGCCCTCCTCCATACCCAGTCTCTCGTAGGCGCCCTTCACCCTTGCGTAGCCCTCTTTCCCCGTGGAGTGGATAACCCTGAGACCCGGCACCCTCTCCTTTAGTAGAGGAAGGCCTTCTACCATCGCATCATTAATAGCCCTTGCCCCCTGACTGCCTCCCAAGACCAGAAGGGTAGGGCCCTTGCTCCCCAATCCGGCTATTCCGCCTGAGGCAGATTGGTCTGCCTGAGGTGGAGTAGTCGGTTGCCGTCCAAAAAGTCCTCCCCTCAGTGGAGTACCCGTAAAGCGGAGCCTCTCTCCACAAGAAAGCCACCGCGCCGAGGCCGTCCAGTGGCACAGGACAAGGTCCGCCCATGGGGCAAGAAACCTGGTCGCCTTCCCTGGCACCACGTTCTGTTCCAGCAAGAGGACGGGTACCCTTCGCATATAGGCACATATCACCGGAACCAGAGAGGCATAACCTCCCAGCCCAAAGACCACGTCCGGCCTCAGCTCCCTCCAGTACCAGAGACACCTGAGAAAACTCACTACAAAACTGATAAGGAATAGCGTCATCCCGATTAAAGAACCTTTCCAGGCCCTGGCCTTTGTCTTAAAGAATTTGTAACCCTTTCCTTCCAGACACCGTTCTTCCAGGGCGTTACCTGTGCTGACAAAGCATATCTCCGCCTGTGGATAGCGCGCCTTAATCCCCTCAGCCACGGCCAGGCCAGCCATAATATGACCACCCGTTCCACCTCCAGCAAAGACAACCCTCAAGAAATCCCACGCCTTTGATAAGGGCGGCCTTGCCACCCCGGCGTCCCCCTCATCACACCCTGGACCTTACTGGTACAGGGCACACATGCCCCAGCAGATTTCCTCATCAAGAAGCCCGGTCTCCAGGAAAACACTCCTTCTTTCTCCTGAGAGTGTATGGAGATATTTAACAGCAATCCCACCGCCGCCATAGAGAGCAGGAGGGAAGACCCGCCTGAGCTAATAAAAGGAAGCGGTATCCCTTTTGTCGGCACACAACCCAGCACCACCGCCATATTAAAGGCCGCCTGGTAGCAGAGCATGAAGGTTAATCCCAGGGCAAGGATTTGCCCAAAGGTCTCGGTCGCCCTCAAGGAGACCCTCAGCCCCTGCCATGCCAGGAGGGCAAAGAGTAAGACTACGGAGAAGGTGCCTGCAAACCCCAGTTCCTCCCCCAGTGTGGCAAAGATAAAATCACCACTACACTCGGGGAGGAAAAACAGCTTCTGATAACCCTTTCCCAGACCATCCCCAAGGGAACCACCCGAACCCAGGGCTATCCAGGACTGGATAATGTGGTAGCCTGCCCCTGAAGCATCACTCCAGGGGTCCATGAAGGCCAGTACCCTGGCCTTCCTGTAGGCGGCATGATGTATGAGAAGGAAGAGGACGGGGACAAGGGACAAGGCGGCGGCACCCACGTAGACCCACCTGCTCCCAGCCGCTATTAAGAGCATCATGCCGAGGACGGCCATAAACCCGGCAGTACCAAAATCCGGCTCAAGTACCGTAAGGACGGTAAAGCCCATCACGGCCAGCAGGGGGAACAAGAAACCCCTCAAGAACTCTCGCATCCTCCCCTGATACCTTGAGGCCCATCTAGCCATAAATATTACCAGCACCAGCTTGGCAAACTCCGAGGGCTGAAACCCCATCATAGGCCCTAGCCTTATCCACCTCCTGGCCCCGTTCTGGAGGGTCCCTATGCCCGGAACCAGTACCAGCACAAGCCCGGAGAGGGCCAGGGCAAGCCATACGTACCACAAAGACTCCAACCTCCTGTAATCAAAACAGAGGAGACCGACCATGGCCCCTGTACCCAGGCCGAGGGCAACCATGTGCTTCAGAAGGGCAGAGGAATCGCCCCTTTGTCCGAGGGAACTAACCCAATCGGAGCTGTACACCATCACTATCCCTATCCCTAGGAGACAACCCGTTAACCCCACCACTACGCCTCCCGGCTCTGGCAACCTCATAGTCCTATCCTGAAAATCAGGAGTCCCAAGAAGCCCATGACGGCTGCAACTATCCAGAACCTCACCGTTATCTTGGACTCTGGCCAGCCTATGAACTGAAAATGGTGATGCAGGGGGGCGCAATAAAAGACCCTCCTGCCCGACAATTTAAATACCACCACCTGGAGAAATACCGAAAAGGCCTCCAGCATAAAGACCATCCCTATGAGTATGAAAAGGAGTTCCTGCTTGAGCAGGAGTGCTACCACTGCCAGTACCCCTCCCACACTTAGAGAGCCGACATCCCCCATAAAGGCCTGTGCCGGAAACCCGTTGTACCATAGGAAACCCAGCCCCGAACCAACCAGGGCGGCACAAAAGACGCTGAGCTCTTTGGCCCAGGGTATATGATTAATCCCCAAAAACAGGCTAGTCTCCCTGTCTCCCAGGGCATAGGCCACAAAGCAGAGCGCCAGGCCGGCCAGTATCGTACAGCCTATGGCCAGGCCATCCAGCCCATCCGTAAGGTTTACCGCATTAGAGCTCCAGGCCACATAAAACATCACCACCACCACGTACAGGTATCCAAGCTCTACGTCTTCCCTGAAAAAGGGTAGGTTAATGCCCGTGCCTACCCCTGAACTCTTGAAGTGCTGATATATGGCAATGCCCAGGATTAGGCCCAAGGCTAGCTGAAAGGACAGTTTGGTTCTGTCCCTCATACCAAAGCAATCTTTTACAGTCAGTTTCAGATAGTCATCCGCAAAACCCAGGACGCCTAGTCCTGCGGCCGTCAAAAACAGGAGACCTATGGTGTAATCCTTGACGTTACACCACAGGGCCGCAGAGATGAAAAGTGCAAGGAGGACTATTATCCCCCCCATGGTAGGGGTATTCCTCTTGTTTGCGTGGAGGTCACGGAGCTTTTCAGAATGGGTCTTGGACGTGTCCTCTCTCACCTGGTATTCCCCAAGCTTTCTAATAACCTTCGTCCCGAGGAGTAGACTAACCAGAAAGGCCGTAAGCGCCGCCAAAGTCGCCCTTAAAACGGTATCTTCCAGGGGACTGCCGGGTATCTGTGTTGAAAACAAGTAGTACATGTTTAGTATCAAGCCGGCACCCTTTCTTCAGACAAGGCCAGGTCCTTATCACCGTCCGCCTGGGCCATATCTGATCCGCATGAGGCGGACTGACCTTGTAAAAAAAGTGGACTGGAGAAATGTTCTTTCAAATGGCTGCACACCTCTTCTAAACGCATGCACCTGGAACCCTTCAGGAGGACGGTATCCCCCTCTTTCAGGTACGTCGTGGCTGCATTACAGACCTCATCAAGATTGTTGCAGACCTGTATCTGCCACTTTGCCATCCCGGCCTCCAGGGCGCCCCTTGCCACCTCAACGGCAAAGCGCCCCGTTACCAGGAGGAGCTCTACGTCCGCTGCCGCAATCCTTTCTCCCAACTCCACGTGGAGGTCTACCGCCTCCTTCCCCAACTCTGCCATGTCCCCGCAGATAAGACATTTTTGTCCAGAGACGTTCATGCGTGATAACTCCGCAAGGGCGGCAAACATACTGGCAGGATTGGCATTGTAGGCATCATTTATAATGGTCACACCACCTACACGGTGTTTTTCCATCCTCATAGGGGGCAGACGGAAATCCGCCAACCTCAGACTGAGTTCCCCCAGGTTAAGCCCCAGACTATACCCTACCGCCAGGGCAGCCAGGGCGTTGTAAACGTTATGGACCCCTGGTGTATTTAGAAAGACGTTGTGGCGTCCGTTAACGGTGAAAGAAAGCCCCCCTTCCTGCTCCTTTAGCTCGGTACCCCTGATATGCGCCCCCTCACCAAGACCAAAACTGATAAACCGTCCCGGGAAAGTCTTGGCCATCCATTGACACCACGGGTTGTCCGCATTAAATGCCAGGTACCCACCCTGGTTGATATTCTCTATAAGCTCCGCCTTGGCCATGGCTACCCCCTCCACGTCCCCCAACCCTTCCAGATGTGCCTCAGAGACGTTGGTAATGACCCCAATCTCAGGTTGCGTCATCCAGGACAGCCAGCGTATCTCTCCCGGGGCACTGGTCCCCATCTCAATAACTGCCAGCTCGTGGTAGGGCTCCATTTGAAAGAGGCTTAAGGGTACGCCCACAAAATTGTTATAATTCCCAGGAGAGCTAACCATACGGAAGGAAGGGGAAAGGAGGTGGTGCAGCATCTCCTTTGTGCTGGTCTTGCCATTGGTACCAGTAACTGCCACTACCTTCACGGGGAGCTTTTCTTTGTAGTATCTGGCCAGCCTGCCCAGGGCCTCTATGGTATCCTTTACCTCCACCACCAGGACGTCGGAAGGAACACCACCTACGTCCCTTGAGACCAGAAGACCCCCTGCCCCTTTTGCCAGGGCATGAGGTATAAAGGCATGACCATCGTACTTCTTCCCGGAGATGGCCACAAAGAGTTCCCCTGCCTTCAGGAGCCTCGTGTCCGTGGACACTCCGCTCAAGAGGAAGTCCTTTTTACCGCCCTTGTGAATGCCTTTAACTGCCTCTACAATCTCCCAACCCCAGAGGGCTTCCATCAGGTCTCTCCCATGTAGGGGTCTCTGATTAATCAGGGACACCCTGCGCCTGTCTTATTTATTCCCGCGAGGCGCCGACGGATGACAGCACCGCAGATATTAGCGGCAACGCCGTTGATACCGTCAAAGCCTCTTCCTCGCAGTGAGGACAAACTACATGAATTATGTCCACTCCTGTCTCTCTCACTAATGCCCTGAATTCAAGAGAGGTGTCTATCCACTCCCCAAACTTCTTTACCCTATTACATACCTTGCATTCTAAGAGCATCTCAGTCCTTACCTCCGTCTAGACATTAGACATGCGTAGGGGCGAACGGCCGTTCGCCCCTACTACAAAGACCCTGCATGCTGTAATTCCTCCACCGCTGGGGGAACGGCCTCTGCCGCCTTTCCCCTGGCGGTCCACTTAGAGAGCACCTGTCCCACTACCTCCCTATCATCAAAGGGGATAACGAGTTTCCCCAGGTCCTGGGTCTGCTCATGCCCCTTACCGGCTATAAGCACCACGTCTCCCCTTACGGCCTGGGAAAGGGCCTGCTCTATGGCCAGGCGCCTGTCAGGCTCTACCCTGTAAGACTTGCCGCTTATACCCCTCTCTATCTCCTTGATAATCTGCATGGGTGGCTCACTGCGGGGATTATCACTGGTAAGCCAGAAGCGGTCTGCGTACCTCTCTGCCATCTGGCCCATCAGCGGCCTTTTCCCCCTGTCCCTGTCTCCACCGCACCCAAAGACCAGCAGCAGGCGGTTCTCCACCAGTGGCTTCAAGGTCTCCAGTGCAGACTCCAGGGCATGGGGGGTATGGGCGTAGTCTATAAATATATGGAAACCTGGCCCCGGTATCCGCTCCAGCCTCCCCGGAGGGCACTCCAGGGATTCTACCCCTCTCTTAATCTCTGACAGCCCTATGCCCAGGGCATGTGCGGTAGTAGATGCGGCCAACAGGTTATAGAAGTTATATTTTCCAATTAGAGGAGACTTCACCAGCAGTTCTTCCTTCCCATCCGAGAGCATCACCTCCGTCTCCTCCAGTGAGGTGCTCAGGACCTCCCCCCGTATACCCTTATTAGCCTTTGGATAGTACCAGAGTACCTGGGCCCTGGTCTGCTGGGCCAGGTACTGGCTGGACGCGTCCTCTGCATTAAGCACCGCTACGGCCTCTGGAGAGAGGCTGCGGAAGAGGACGGCCTTGGCCTCCCTGTAGGTCTCCATATCTTTGTGATAGTCCAGGTGTTCCTGACTTAGATTGGTGAAGATGGCCGCCTTGAAATCTATCCCATGCACCCTGTGTTGTGTCAGGGCATGGGAGGAGACTTCCATGACCACGTGAGTAACCCCGGAGGTCCACATCTCCTTGAAGAGGCCGTGGAGTTCCAGGGATTCAGGGGTAGTGTGACTGGAGGGTATGCACCTCTGGCCGGTAGAACACGTTACAGTCCCTATAAGGCCCACCTTCTTTCCCGAGGCCTCCAGGATGGAGCGGAGGAGGTAAGAGATGGTAGTCTTGCCATTAGTGCCAGTAATGCCTATAAAGGTTAGATACTTTGAAGGCTCCCCATAGAAACGACTGGAGAGACAGGCCAGGGCCTTTCTGGAGGAGGGGACCACTATCCGGGTAAGGCCACCTGGGACGGGCAGTGCATCCAGCAGATTCGCCGTGACTGGCTTCTCTGTAACCAGGGCCACTGCACCCCTTTCCACGGCCTCGCGAAGAAAGGTGTGCCCGTCGGCCTTAGAGCCCGCTACTGCCACGAAGAGGTAGCCGGGTCTCACCTTGCGGGAGTCATA
>MHYW01000126.1:1716-5201 GCA_001828545.1 Planctomycetes bacterium RIFCSPHIGHO2_12_FULL_52_36 | reverse complement strand
CTTCTGCGGATTAGAGAGGTCTCGTCCGAGCTGGATGGAGTTTATTAGGGAATCTTTTAATCCTGGCCGTCCCCTCTCAATAAATAAGGCCAGGTTATCTTCCGATAGAAATGGCACGAGGGGGATATATACATAACGATAAGAGGTATAGGCCAGGACTATCACCCATAGCAGGAGATATGCTTCTCGGCCCCAGGGCAGGTCAGCGAGGCCACCCGCAAGGCCTACCCCTAACAGGAAGATAAGCAGAGAGACGGCAATTATTAAGGCCAACCCCTCGGCCAGGCGTACCCAGAGGAGTTCCCTTTTTACGGCCTTGAGGGTTTCTTTTATCTGGACGTAACTTTCTAACATCTAAACACCAGGGACTGGAGGCTAGGGGTCAGCCCTGGTGGCGGAGCACTGTGAACCACATGGGGTTCACAGCCAATCCCAGCAACCCTGAACCGTTCCTGGTTCAGGGCCAGGGCTATAGCATTGGGGCTCTGCCCCCAATGCTAAATATCTATTTTCCTTTACAATGTCTAGCCTAAGGCTTTTTGGCCATTTTGTCAAATTCTTTGCGGGGGGTACATAAGGTCGGGCAGGGGTAAACCCTGCCCCTACATGGTTTCTTCATACGTACCAAGTTGGAGGGGGTGGGCACTCTTTTGGGGTTGGGTAGCAGCCTCTCTATATACTTCACAGAAAAAAAGATGTATGATTGACAAGCATAGACCTTTGAATTATATTTTGCATATCCTTGACCCATACCTTGGTGGTACGGGCCTTGATTGGGTGGCGTCCCAATCCGCCTCAGGCGGAAAGGAAAGGGCTTATGTCTAAGATGACAAAAAATTTAATTGGGTGGATAGTCCTCTTTGTCCTGGTGACACCCCTCCCCGTCTTCGGTCAGGCTACTGAGTCCGCCGGGCCCACCACACCAACTAAAGAATTATCTCTGGAAAAAAGGGGAGAGCTCACCCCACCCCCCTTTTTTGACGCCGATTCTTTCATGATTGACAGGCACCCCGAGGTCTCTTTCCAGGTTTCTAAGGTCCTCAGCGGCAATACGATAATCCTGGACAATGGGGAGGTGGTAAGACTCCTTGGGGTGGAGATACCCGAGGAGTACAGCGTGGAGGCCCACCGCACCCTGAAGGGCCTGTTAGAGGGTAAGGAGGTAAATCTGGAATTTGAACGCAAAAACCGCAACATGCAGGGCCAACTCCTCGCCTATGTCCTCAAAGACGGTGTCTCTATGAATAAACTCCTGAAGGAGAAGGCACTTTATTACACTGAGGTGGACCCCTCTCTTGCCTATACCACCAGCTTTCTGGACAAAATAACCCCGAAAAGGGACGTGCCAATGGATAGTTGGGAGGTAATCTTTGGAGAGGTCAAGCCTTCAGTGATGAAGGCCAGGATAGTCATGAAAAATAAGCAGACCCTCCACGGAGAGTTTGTAAAGGAGACCAAAGACTACATAATCTTGAAGAGGCCCTTTTTTGGCAAGGACATCATAAAAAAGAAAGACATAGCACAACTCGGCTTTGAATAGAGGGGAGTACGTAGTGGGTGTTTTTAAGAGGAGGGAGTTTCTTAAAGGGGCAGGGGCTGTCTTTCTAGGACAGACCCTCATCGCTAAATCGGTACAAGCCCAGGAGAAGGAGCAGGACTGGTTCAAGACCATAAACAGGGCCGCCGACCCCGACAACCCTACCGCCGCCGAGAAGAAGCATGCCCCGGCGATTGGTATTCCCGGTTACGTCAAGACCAACCAGGTCTTTTTCCTTACCGTAGAGGTGGGCAGGACCCTCCATGTCATGACACCCAACCACTGGATTATGTGGATAGAGGTCTATCTGGGAAATTCCCTCGTATCCAGGACGGAATTCAGCCCACTCAGCCCCCAGCCAAGTGTTACCGTACCCCTGAGCGTTGGCGGACCCACAACCCTTAAGGTAATGGAACAGTGCAATCTTCACGGGATATGGGAAAGCAAAGTGAATATAACCCCGGTGTAGCCTTTAGTAGCCGCAGGTCACGCCCAGGCGGATTAGTCCGCCTGAGGCGGAGTGAACTTTAGCCTGCGCTTTGGTAGCCGCAGGCTTTAGCCTGCGTTCTAGGAGAAAAAAGAAATATGAAGACCCAGTTAGAGAGGGCAAGGGAGGGCGAGATAACACCCCAGATGGAAGAGGCGGCCGGGTACGACGGCGTCTGCCCCGAATTTATCAGGGATGGGATAGCCAGGGGGTGGATAGTCCTCCACGGGAACCCCCACAGGAAGTCCAGGGTGGTAGGCATAGGTAAGGGACTCCGCACCAAGGTCAACGCCAGCATAGGGACTTCCCCTGACATAATTAACGTAGACATGGAGGTAGAGAAGGCCCGTACCGCCGAAAAATATGGGGCAGACACCCTCATGGAGCTGTCCACCGGTGGAGACCTCAAGGGTATAAGGGCCAGCGTCCTCAAGGCCATCGGCCTTAGCGTGGGTACCGTGCCCCTCTACCAGGCTGCCATAGAGACGACAAGAAAGAGCGGGTCTGTAGTTAATATGGACCCCAACTTCCTCTTTGATACCATAGAGGAACAGGCAGAGGAAGGGATAGGCTTTATGGCCATCCACTGCGGGGTGAACAGGCTGGTACTGGAGAGACTCAAGAAGCAGGGCTACCGCTTTGGGGGGCTTGTGAGCCGCGGCGGTGCATTCCTTACCGCCTGGATAGAGCACAATAAAAAGGAAAACCCCCTATATGAACAGATAGACCGTCTAATAGACATTATGAAGAGGCACGACGTCATCCTCAGCCTGGGTAACGGACTCCGGGCAGGGGCCGTACATGATTCCACAGACAGGGCACAGATACAGGAACTCATCATCAACTCGGAGATTGCAGAGTATGCACAGTCCAGGGGTGTACAGTGCATCGTAGAAGGGCCGGGGCACATCCCAATAGACGAGATAGAGGCCAACGTCATCCTGCAGAAACGCCTCTCCAACAATGCCCCTTTCTACATGCTCGGCCCCATTACTACCGACGTAGCCCCTGGCTATGACCACATCTCCTCCGCCATAGGGGCCGCCCTATCCTCCATGTACGGCGCTGACTTTATCTGCTACGTCACCCCGCCTGAACACCTGGCCCTGCCTACCGTGGAGGACGTAAGGGAAGGGGTCATGGCCGCAAGGGTTGCCACCCACGTGGGAGACATGGTAAAACTCAAGGACAAGGTAAAAGACATGGATTTAAAAATGGCAGTGGCCAGGCGAGACCTGGACTGGGAGACCCAGTACAATACCGCCATCTCCTCCGAGAGGGCCAAGGAGATTAGAAAGAGCCGCCCACCCGTGGACGAAGACACCTGCACCATGTGCGGCAAACTCTGCAGTCTAAAGACCGTCAGGGGCTACTACCAGCCCTATCTGGAGAAGGGAAGGAAGAAAAAGGCCGAGGTGTCATCAGCCTCAGGCGGACTCCCAACTACTGCAAAAGGGCCTA
>MHYW01000126.1:0-1680 GCA_001828545.1 Planctomycetes bacterium RIFCSPHIGHO2_12_FULL_52_36 | reverse complement strand
GGGCCTAAAGTGCCTACCCTGGCTTTGTAAAAGACATGCCGTCTGGGATCCTCCTCCTAGAACCCCCACGTCCCCCTGACTCCTCCAGATCCCAGGAGGTGGTCAATGCCCCCCTGTCTGCCTGTCTCTTCAGCCCCTACATTGTCTCCTTACTCCGCTCTAAGGGAATAGACGTGGAACTACTGGACGCCCACCTCCTGGGACTATCCGTACAGGATACCCTAAAAGAACTGGCTAAGAAATTTGCAGGGGCGTATTGCAATACGCCCCTGCTGGGGGTTCATCTGGTTTACCTCTGGGAAAAGACGGAGGAGGTCTTTGCCCTCCTTTCAAAAATAAAATCTCTTAACCCCAGAGTGCATATTAATCTTTACGGATACTACCCCACCTTCGCCTTCAGAGAGATTCTTGGCAGATACCCTTTCATAGACTCCGTAACCCTGGGTGAACCAGAGTATCCGTTTCTGGAACTGGCACAGGTTATAACCCAACTACCCCCCACTCCCTACTCCCTACCCCCTATTAAAGGTCTCGCCTTCAGGAATGCGGAACTCTGCACTCCGCATCCCGCACCCCATACCCCGCCAGACGGCCTCCCCTTTCCTGACCGCTCCCTCCTACCCCTTTACCAGGAGAAAGGATTAGCCACTTACATCCTGGGCAGTAGGGGTTGTTATGGGAGATGCACCTTCTGTTACGTGAGCCCTTTTTATGGCGGATGGCGTGGCAGGAGCCCCCAGAATATCTTTGAAGAGCTAAAAGACTTATACGAGAACGGGGTACGCTACTTCTATTTTGCCGATGCCAATTTCTTTGGCCCGGGCAGGGCAGGGAGGGAACGGGCAAAGGGGCTGGCAGATATTATCCTTAAAGAGGGGGTCAATATCCGTTTCGGGATGGAGTGCAGGGCCAACGACGTGGAGGAAGATTCTTTATCAAGACTCGTGGAGGCAGGGCTGGGAGAGGTCTTCCTGGGCATAGAGAGTGCCTGTGACCCTACCCTCAAGAGGTTCAGAAAGGATACCTCTCAAGAGGTCAACCGAAGGGCCATAGGACTCTTGAGGCACTTCGGCATAGAACCCAACCTGGGGTTTATTATGTTTGAACCCTATACCAGCCTTAAGGACATAAGGACCAACTTTGAGTTCCTCAAGGACACGAGACTCCTGCGCAGTCCAGCCATCACGGCTCATCTATTATCCCATAAACAGACCCTCTTTATGGGGACGGCGGACTACCACAGATTCAGTAAGGCCGGCCAGTCGGGTCACCCCTACGAGGCACACTATGACTTTGAAGACCCAATTGTGCAGTCCTTCTATGAGATAGTCTGTCAGTTATGTCACGGTGTCCTCTCCGTACTCACACCAGAAGAGGCCAAGCCCTGCTGTGTTCCCCAATCTGATAATGCCTGTCTCTTAAAAATAAATAAGGTCCTGGTGGATACTTACGAAGAGATTCTCTGTCTCTACGAGAGAGGAGCCGGGCAGAAAAGGGCTTCAATCATCTCCAAGACAGCACTGGAAGTTTGTAGGGGCGTATTGCAATACGCCCCTACCGTGGGCGTACCATGAAAAAAGACCTTGAGTCCCTCCTGGAACTGGGTTGGGCCTACTGGAAGTCTCAGGTAATCTTTGCCGGGGTAGAGCTGGGGGTGTTTGAACTACTAAAGGAAAAGGG
>MHYW01000125.1:2538-10592 GCA_001828545.1 Planctomycetes bacterium RIFCSPHIGHO2_12_FULL_52_36 | reverse complement strand
AATAGATGAGGCCCAGAACCTGCCCATGCCTGCCCTGGAGCAGATCCGTATCCTGTCCAACCTGGAGACGGACAAAGAAAAGCTCCTCCAGATTATCCTGGTGGGGCAGTTAGGCCTTTTGCGCCTCCTTAATTCCCCTGAATTACAACAACTGGACCAGAGGATATCCGTCAAATGCCAGATTAACCCGTTAAAAAAGGAAGAGGTCCAGAGGTACATTGAATATCGCATAATGGTAGCTGGTTCTTCCGGAGAGATTGTCTTTGCCCCAGACGCCCTGGACCTCATTTATGAATACTCACTTGGCATCCCCCGGGTGATAAACCTTATATGCGATAGGTCCCTCCTTGGGGCTTACACCCAACAAACCACCAAAATCAACAAGGCCCTGGTACTAAAGGCCGTAGAGAATCTGAAACTAGAAAAACCAGTGATGTCTAAACAGAAGATGGCGGAGTTAACCTCTGGCGTTCCCCCTGCCGCTACTGCCAGTGCTACCCCTGGTGGCCCCTCCAAGTTTAGCTCTTCCAAGGTCAGGTTACCCTTCATTATAGGTGGTAGCGTAGTCGTTTTGACAGCTTTTGGGTTCCTTATTTTTGTTCTAATCCAGGGCAAAGGAATCAGGGCAACCCTGGAGCGTCAGAACCAACAGCATCAGCAGGAGGCGAGCTCCTTGCGGAGAGAAAGAGCCCGCTTGGAAGGGGAGAGGTCCAGGTTAGAAAAAGAGATGGCAGACCTCAAAGAACAGGTGGAAACTCTCCGCACCAGGCCTTCTGCCACCAGCCCTGTAGCGGTCTCCGAGGAACTCAAGGATTCTTTCACCATATTTCTCGGCGTCTTTAAAGACAAGGACTCCGCCGTAGAGAAGGGTGCCAGTCTCAAGGAGTTAGGATATAAGGCCTACGTTGTTGGACTGAGTGGCACCTCCCCTGAGAAGCAGTATCGCCTGGTTCTAGGCAGTTTCAAGGAGAAGGAAGAGGCAGAAAAGGTACTGGCAAGACTCCATAACCGTGCAGAACTCATGGATGCCCGCGTGATGGCCTTTTCCGAGATCTCAAGGGTTGACTAACTGCCATGAGTAGAATTTTTGATGAACTCAAGAAGTTCAGGGGGAAAAAGTCAGAACCCCCACCTCCTCCTCCGACTAAAGGTGCTTCTCCTTTTCCCGCAGAATCCCTAAAGGCACAATTCACCCCCAAGCCAGAAAAACCCAGAAGAATCAATTTAAGGCTCTTAATAATCCTTGGTGCTGGAGGCCTCGTTAGTTTGGTAGCCGTCCTCTTACTACCCCGACTCCTCTTTAAGAGTGAACCACCGAAGAAGGAGGCCCAGCAACCGATGACAATGCCAAAGAGGGCCCCAAGACACAGGCCAGCACTAGAGAAAGAGGGCAAGGTCCCAGAGAAAGAGGCTAAGGTAGCCAAGGTCCCAGAAAAAGAGGCCAAGGCCCCAGAGAAAATCGCTAAGATACCAGAAAAGCCTGCTAAGAAGCTCCCATCGGAAGTCCTTATAGAGGAGATAATAATTTCTGAACCTAGCATTCAGGAGATTGTCGAAATAGCCCCAGAACCGGTTAAAGAGGCCCCAAAGGTGGTAATACGTGAGACCCTACCTGCCGTACCAGAGGCGGTTAAGCCAGAAAAACCCTTTATAGAGGTGATAGAGTTGCTTCCCACTACGCCTCCAGCCCCAGAGGTTGCCGTCACAAAGAGACTGGACGAGGAGGGACCTAAGATAGAGATTAAGGCGGCACCACCAATAGAAAAGGCCCCAATGGTGGTGCGGCCAGAAATGCCCCCAGAAAGGCCTGAAGAACGCAGGGTTGAGGCAGAGGGACCCCTAGCGCCACCCCCGCCAAAAGGGGTAGTGGAGGCCCCCGTTGTACCCGAAGTGGCTAGAGAAAGAGTCACTCCTCCCGTAACTGTACCTGCTGAAGTCCCGGCCCCAGTTGCGCCCCCTGAGGAGGAAGCAACTGCAGGTCTGAGAAAGATGCAGAGGGCGGAGAAGTTTAAACTTGCCCTATTCTACCAAAAGAGCGGAGAGACTAAGAAGGCAGAGGCCCAGTATCAGGAACTCTTGAAAGAGAACCCCATGGACGCAGAGGCACATAACAACCTGGGTTCCATTTATCAGGAATTGGGGTACTACGAAAAGGCCGAGGCGGCGTTCCGTAAGGCCGTGCTCTTAAGACCGGATTACCTTGGCGCCCACAACAACCTGGGAGTTGCCCTATATAAGAAGGGAAACCTGGATGGCGCCTTAAGGGAGTTTCAGTCCCTCCTTGAGGCTAATCCCAGAGACGTACAGAGCCTTACCAATCTGGGGGTGGTGCTAAAGAAACAAGGCGACCTCCTGAGGGCCACTAGTGCCTTTCAAAGGGTCTTACAAATAGACCCCACCCATGCCGAGGCCCATTATAACCTGGCCATAATCCTGGAGGAAGAAGGAGAGGTGGCTAAGGCCGTGTACCATTACCAGAAATTCCTGGAGTCCTCCAGGGGTAAATACGCCTCCCTCGCCGAGGAGGTATCTCGCCACCTTACAGATATCTCCCAGAGGGGGTGGAGGTAAAAGACGGAACTTTGGACAAGAGTTCGGGCATAATATAATGCCCTGTGGTGGCGTTCACATTAACTAATTAAGTAGGAATATTTCCATGTCTAAAAAGGCCTTTTTGTTTCTGTCTGCCATCCTCGCAGTAAATCTCGGTGCCTATCTGAGAGAGGTCTCCGCCCAGGATTTCAGTACATCCTTGAAAATGGATGCGATAATTGCCGGGAAGTGGGATAAACCCGAAGAGAGAGAAAAGTGGTTTGAGAAAGTAGTAGCTGAGTCATACGGCTACTACTGGTCCACCGATGGAAACGTCACCCACAGACATCTATGGGAAGCCGGGGGTCTGTACGGATTTTCCCATCTTAAGTACAACACAGATTCAGACCTTTACATCGTTGGCGTAGAAGCAGGATACAGGGTTGGACTTCCTGGCCTGAAGAGGATTACAGTGGGGTTTGAGACCTCGCAGGGCAGTTCCGATAGTATGCACGGCACGGACTCTGACCCTGCATTCTCGGACCGAGGACGTACTAATTTCCTCGGATACCTCAGCTACCAGAAACACAGTGGAGAGGACCGCGCTAAATATATCCGCCCCGCCGTATATATCCGTCCAATAGAGGGTAGGATAACAAATAAGATTACAGGTTATCTTGATGTACTTGGGGAGTATATTAGATATAAGGACAACGTGTATATTGCCCAGGTGACGGACGTCATTCCCGGTACTTCCGGCACATTCGCGGCGGTTAATAATCCTTTCAAGATCCGTTTTGAAGGTGCAGGAGGTGGATTCAGGGGAGGATTTAGACTCCTGGACATGCTCAAATTAGAAGGTCTCTTCAGTTATTACCCCGATATGAGCGTAAAGCGAACACTTCTTTGGGACGTTCCAATAAACCGCAAATTTGTCTTCACTGACGGGCATGGGAGAGGATTTACATCCAGGATGAAGCTGGGTTTTACGCCCTTTAAAAAGCGACAGAACCTGGAAGTGGAAGCTGGCTACCAGTACATGCAGTTTGAACAGCATGGGGGACAGGGCAGGTGGTACAGGTTTAGCGACGGTAACTCAGACACCATTGAGAACTGGGAACGCGCCAGGAGCATCCGTGACGGCTTTTTTGGAGGTGGAACAATAAGGTGGTGAGTAGACATCCAGCCTTCAGATAGAAAGTAACCTTACTCTTGTCCAAAGGTCAGATAAAAAAGACTTGACAATAGTCCCCTTTTTATGTATCTTTCTTTAGGATAGAGACTCACCGGTTTACTAAAACCTAGTACCAAGAGTAACCCTTCCTGGGAAAATCATTCATAATCCTTAATAGGTTTTGCTTATAGTTTCGCACAACATTTAGGTTCGCTTTGCTCACTACGAACTTTAGGGGTGGAAGGGACGCATCCAGTTATGGCATGCCATAGGCAAATCGGCCTTTGGCATATCTGAGGTAGATTTGCCAGGCCATGCCCTGATCCGCCTGAGGCGGAGAAGGGATTGTGGCAACCCCCGACTAATGTGCCTTTGAAGAGACATCTCTCCCCCAGCCTTTCCATGCCTAAGGCAGATTAGTCTTTGGCGAACTTTCCTAGAGCAGGGGTGGGGTTACCCCGCCCCTACTAAAAGGCACACAAATGCCGGAGAGGTTCTTCATAATAGACGGGCACTCTCAAAGTTACCAGGCCTATTATGCTATTTCAGACTTAACAAGCCCAAAGGGTATACCCGTAAATGCCGTATATGGTTTTACTAATATGCTAAGGAGGCTTCTGAAGGAACAGAGGCCGGAATACCTTGCGGTTGTATTTGACTCAGGTGCCCCTACCTTCCGCCATGCGCAGTACAGTGCCTATAAGGCCCATAGAAAGGAGACCCCCGACGACTTCTCTATACAGATACCGTTCATTCACAAGGTCTTAAGGGCCTACAACATACCTGTATACGTATGCGAGGGCTACGAGGCGGATGACCTTATAGGTACCGTTGCCAGACAGGTCGCACAGAGGGGCTTAGACGTCTATATTATTACCGCAGATAAAGACCTGGAACAACTTATAGCCCCTCATGTAAAGATTTATAACGCTAGAAAAGATATGCTCTTAGACTTGGAGACCCTCAAGAGGGAAAAGGGTATCACCCCAGAACAGGTAACCGACCTGCTGGCCTTGATGGGGGACAGTATAGATAACATCCCTGGCGTGCCTGGGGTAGGCCCGAAGACTGCACTGGAACTCCTACACCGTTTCGGCTCTCTGGAGGCCGTACTGGACAACGTTGACAGCATCAAGGGGGGTAAGCGTGAAGAAAGGCTCAGGGAAAGGTTAAAAACCTTTGCAGACCAGGCAAGATTTTCTAAGAGACTGGTTACCATTGATACCCATGCCCCGGTGGAGTTGGACCTGGGGGCCTGCCGCAGAGACGGGGAGGACGAGAAGGAGCTCCGAGATTTGTTCTCCGAACTCGGCTTTAAGACCTTTCTTGCCCAGATGGGCCCAGCCGCGGACAAAAAAGAGGTTGACTACCGTATTATAAATACCCCACAAGGGTTTAGTACCTTCATGGAGGAGTTAAAGAAGACGGATGAATTTGCCCTGGATTTGGAGACTACCAGCTTGCAGGTTACAGAGGCCAGGATAGTGGGACTATCATTCTCCTGGAAGGAAGGGCAGGGGCGGTATCTTCCCCTCATGGCACCCCTGGGGGAGACACCCCTTGACCCCAATGCCCTGGAAGAACTGAGGCCCCTCCTGGAAGACCCAAAAATAAAGAAGATAGGACAAAACCTTAAATACGATTACGCAGTCTTGAGGAATTACGAAATAAGACTTAAGGGCATCGCCTTTGATACAATGATAGCCTCTTACCTCCTGAGTCCCACCAGGAGACGCCACAACCTGGACGAGCTGGCCATGGAATACCTGTCCCACCCCACGACACCTATCACTGAACTTATAGGCCATGGAAAGGCCCAACTTACCATGGATAAGGTAGAACTCCATAAGATAGCCAATTATGCCTGTGAGGACGCAGACATAGCCTATCGCCTGGCCGGGGTCTTTCGCCCACTACTGGAAAAGGAAGGGCTGTCAAAACTATTTGAGGAGGTAGAGGTACCCCTCCTTACCGTACTTGCAGAGATGGAGTACACAGGGGTAAGGATTGACACCAGTTTACTTAAAGAGATGTCCTACGCTCTGGAAAAGAGACTGGAATCCCTTGAGGCGGACATCTTCAGACATGCCGGCGAACGCTTTAACGTGGACTCTCCCAAACAGATAGCCCATATCCTTTTTGAAAAGCTGGGGCTAGAGCCCACCAGACGCACCAAGACAGGCCCCTCCACGGTGGCAGCGGTGCTGGAATCCCTGGCAAGAGAACACCCACTCCCCGCCCTCCTGGTGGAACATAGACAGTTGAGCAAGTTGAAATCTACCTATATAGATGCCCTACCCAGGACCGTGAGCAACGGCCGGGTACATGCCTCTTTTAACCAGACGGTTACTGCTACGGGCAGGCTATCCTCCAGCGAGCCCAACCTGCAGAACGTACCCATAAGGACTGACGTGGGCAGACAGATACGGCGTGCCTTTACCCCATCTCAGGAGGGCCTAGTATTTCTGGCCCTGGACTATTCTCAGATAGAACTCAGAATCCTGGCCCATTATTCAGAAGACCCTGCCATGTTGAAGGCCTTCCAGGAGGATCAGGACATACACGCCTGGACGGCCTCCCGGCTCTATGGGGTAGAGGCAGGGCAGGTGAGTCCTGAGATGAGGCGTACGGCGAAGGCGGTAAATTTTGGCATCATATACGGCCTCTCCCCCATGGGTTTATCCAGGGAGCTGGGTATATCCATAGAAGAGGCCAAAAGTTTTATAGAGGCCTATTTTAATCTCTTCCGTGGGGTCAGGCATTTCAGGGAGACGGCCCTCCTTGAAGCCAGAGGGAAGGGTTGGGTCAGTACCCTTTTAGGCAGGAAGCGTCCCATACCTGGCATAAACTCCTCCAATAAGCAGAAGAGGGGTGCGGCGGAGAGGGTGGCAATAAATACCATAATCCAGGGTTCTGCCGCTGACCTGATAAAGGTGGCCATGGTCAGGGCCCACAGGCGTTTGGAAGAGACAGGTTTACGGGCAAGACTCCTCATCCAGATACATGACGAACTCCTTTTTGAATTGCCGGAGGGAGAGCTAGCCACCACTACCCACGTCCTCCAGGAAGTAATGACCCAGGCGATTTCTCTGCGGGTACCAATAAGGGTCAACGTCAAGGTAGGAAAAAATTGGATGGAGGTGGAGTAGGGGAGTCCGCCTGAGGCGGATGCCTCTACAGGGCGGACTCGTATGAGACCCAGGGTTATAGGGATTATGGGTGGCGTTTTGTAGCCGTAGGCTTTAGCCTGTGGAACATAAAGAAGCATGAAACCCAGGGTTATAGGGATTATGGGCGGTGTTGCTAGTGGTAAGAGCATGGTGGCAGAAATGCTGGGTTCACTTGGGGCAGAGGTAATCCATGCCGATGAGATGGCCCACGAACTCCTTGAAAAGCCAGAGATAAAAGAGAAGGTATTAGAAAGGTGGGGAAAGGGGCTTTTGGGGGGAGAGGGAAAGGGAGGGGGGGAAGGAAAGATAGACCGTGGGAAATTGGCCAGTATCGTATTCTCCAACGGGGAGGCCCTGAAAGAACTGACCAATCTACTCCACCCGCCAATCCTGGAGTCCATCCGGAGGCTTGTCCTTGAGTCCGCCTTAGGCGGAGAAGGAGGGGTGGACAGGAAGGAAAAGGAATCTATACCCCTGGTTATAGATGCGGCCCTTCTGTTGGAGACGGGGCTAGATGGGGCTTGTGACCTGTTGATTTTCGTGGAGGCAAGACCTGAGGTAAAAGAAGAAAGGTCCCGACTCAAGGGATGGTCCCGTGGGGAAGTCCAGAGACGGGAGGGCTTTCAAGCCCCTGAGTCCCAAAAGAAAAAGAAGGCCCACGTCGTGATAAACAACGACTCCTCAAAGGAGGAGACTTTTAGACAAGTAAAGGATTTTTGGCAAAAGTTAGTTTTATAAGTTACTTGGAGGAACATTATGGCTGTTAAGAAGACGAGTGTAGCAGAACAAACAGTAGTTGAGGAGCCTAGAAAGGCTGCCGAGAAGGCTGAAAAGGCCGAAAGGACTGAGAGGACAGAGAGGGTAGAGAAAAAAGAGGAACTTAACATAAGACAGCTCCAGAAGATGACCATAAAGGAGCTTCAGGACCTGGCCAAAAAGGAAGGTGTGAAGGAGTGTCATGGACTGAAGAAACAGGAACTCATCTTCAAAATCCTGAAAGACAGGGTTACCCAGAACGGTCTTATGTACGGGGAAGGGGTGGTGGAGGTACTGCCAGAGGGTTTTGGCTTCCTGCGCTCTCCTGACTACAGTTACCTCCCCGGGCCAGATGACATATACATCTCCCCCTCCCAGATACGCAGGTTCGGGATAAAGACAGGGGTCACTGTCTCCGGGCA
>MHYW01000125.1:358-2528 GCA_001828545.1 Planctomycetes bacterium RIFCSPHIGHO2_12_FULL_52_36 | reverse complement strand
TTCGGGATAAAGACAGGGGTCACTGTCTCCGGGCAAATACGCCCCCCGAAGGAAGGGGAGAGGTACTTCGCCCTGCTGAAGGTAGAGGCCATCAACTTTGAGGACCCAGAAGTCAGGGCAGAACGGGTGCTATTTGATGACCTTACACCCCTCCATCCTGATGAAAGGCTCCTGCTGGAGACCACACCAGAGGAAATCAATATGAGGATAATGGACCTCATTACCCCCGTAGGGAAGGGCCAGAGGGGACTCATTGTCTCCCCCCCCAGGGCAGGTAAGACCGTCCTCCTGCAGAAGATAGCCAACGCCGTGAGCAAAAACCATCCAGAGGTCTATCTCATCATCCTGCTCATAGACGAGAGACCCGAAGAGGTAACCGAGATGGAGCGGGCGACCACTGCAGAGGTTGTAAGCTCAACCTTTGACGAACCGGCCAGCCGGCACGTCCAGGTGGCAGACATGGTACTGGAGAAGGCCAAGAGGATGGTGGAGTACGGTAAGGACGTGTTGATACTCCTTGACTCCATAACCCGCCTGGCCAGGGCCTATAACACAGAGGTACCCCACAGCGGGAAGATACTCTCCGGCGGTATAGACGCCAACGCCCTCCAGAAGCCCAAGCGGTTCTTCGGAGGTGCCAGGAACATTGAAGAGGGTGGGAGTCTGACCATTATAGCCACGGCCCTCATTGATACCGGTAGCAGGATGGACGACGTAATCTTTGAAGAGTTTAAGGGTACTGGCAATATGGAGCTTCACCTGGATAGACGTCTGGCTGACCGCAGGCTCTACCCTTCAATTGACATTACCCGCTCCGGGACCCGTAAGGAAGAGCTCCTACTGGACCCAGAGGAACTCAAGAGGGTCTGGCTCCTTAGAAAGGTACTCAACGAGACCAACCCAGTGGAGGCCATTGAACTCCTCAAGAGCCGCCTGGCCAAGACCAGGACTAACGCAGAGTTCCTGATGAGCTTTAGCCTCTAAGTCGGGGGAAGAAGAATTCAGAATTAAGTAGTCAGAATAAAAGATGACATTCTGATTTCTGAATGCTGATTTCTGAATACTGAATACTGAATTCTGTATTCTGTATTCTTAATTCTAACCCCTAGCCCCTGACTTTGAGGTGAGATATACCATCAGGATGGAGACGTCGGCAGGGGATACCCCTGAGATGCGGGCGGCCTGGCCCAGAGAAGCAGGTCTTATCTCAAGGAGCTTTTGACGGGCTTCCTTCCTTAGCTCAGGGATTTCCTGATAATCCAGCCAGGGAGGGAGGCTCCAGGATTCCATCTTCTTGAACTTCTCTACATGGGCCATCTGCCTCTGGATGTAGCCCTCGTATTTTACTTCTATTTCCACCTGTTCCTTTACCTCAGGAGGGAGTCCCTTTTCTGTGAGAAGGGGGTTTATTGCCAGCAGTCTTGCAAAGTCTACTTCAGGCTTCCTGAGAAATTTCTCCAGACTCTGCCCTTCGTAGGGGGTACTCTGCAGATACGCCCTGGTCCAGGCAATTAAGGATTCCTTCTCCTCCAGGGACTTCCACTGCCCCTCTGAGATAAGCCCAAACTTATATCCGTACTTCATGAGGCGCCTATCGGCGTTATCCTGTCGTAGTATGAGCCTGTACTCGGCCCTGGAGGTGAACATGCGGTAAGGCTCCTGTGTCCCCTTGGTTACCAGGTCGTCAATGAGCACCCCTATGTAGGCCGCTGAGCGGTCCAGGACGAACCCTCCCCCGCCCCGTAGCCTCAGGGCCGCATTAATACCTGCCATTATCCCCTGGGCGGCGGCCTCCTCGTAACCGGACGTGCCGTTTATCTGCCCGGCCAGAAAGAGGTTTTCAACTAGCTTTGTCTCCAGTGTGGGCTTAAGCTGGGTGGGAGGTACGAAGTCGTACTCTATGGCGTAACCATAGCGGATTATCTCCGCCGCCTCTAGCCCCCGTATAGAATGCACCAGTCGTTCCTGCACGTCGCATGGGAGGCTGGTGGCGATGCCGTTACAGTAAGTCTCCAGGGTATCCAGCCCCTCAGGCTCAAGGAATATCTGGTGTTGTCCCTTATCGGCGAAGCGGACTATCTTGTCCTCTATGGAGGGGCAGTAGCGGGGGCCCACGGCCTTTATCTGGCCGGTGTACAACGGTGCCCTGTGGAGGTTTTCCCTGATTATC
>MHYW01000125.1:0-281 GCA_001828545.1 Planctomycetes bacterium RIFCSPHIGHO2_12_FULL_52_36 | reverse complement strand
CGGTGTACAACGGTGCCCTGTGGAGGTTTTCCCTGATTATCTTGTGGGTTTCGGTATTGGTGTAAGTAATATAGCAAGGGACCTGTGGGTGGCAGGGCCACTCCAGGCCCTTCTTGGTTGAAAAAGAGAAGGGCTGGGGTTCAGCGTCCCCCCACTGGGATTGCAGTCCTTCCAGACGTATGGTCCGGGCATTGAGTCTGGGAGGGGTACCAGTCTTAAGGCGTCCTACCTCAAAACCCAGCGCCCTGAGGGAATCTGATAGTCCCTGGGCCGAGGGCTCC
>MHYW01000124.1 GCA_001828545.1 Planctomycetes bacterium RIFCSPHIGHO2_12_FULL_52_36 | reverse complement strand
CACTATCCATGCGTTCATCCACTTGTGGACGTCACACCCTACCTTTATCACCTCAGGGTAATCAAATTTCTTGTGTACGGGTTTCCCATCACCCGGAATGCTCTCATTAAAACTGCTATTCTTCATAGAGTAAGAGTGCAGGTTATGCATTAAAGGGTCCCCGTTCCTCAGCTCCACTTCGCCTCCAGCAGGGATGACCTGCACGTGAGGTATAAAACCACACTCCTTCTGGTCCAGGGTATATTCTCCTCCACTTGAGACTGGCGCTTCCCCTGCACCACCATGGCCATGGGGGTCAGCCGCTCCAGAATTGGGACCCGTAAAGGCCTTCCCCTTGGCTACACCTACCAGATACACCACGGCGTTCTTTACGCCCTTCGTGCCCTTGTCCACTATTATCTTCTCAGAGAGCCTGGGCAAGTGCTTGCCGCACACCTCCGGGTCTTTATCAATCAGTAGCTCCTCCGTCCCAGGTATATCCCCGGATGCCTTTATCACTCCGGCGATAACACCCCCATCCTTTACGTCTATAACCTCATAGGCATGGGCGAGGCAGGCATAAGTAACAACCCACATCCCCAGCGCCATACCTGTCAAAACCCTTGCTAACATCAGTTTCCCTCCGGGTGCAGAATCACTGTAGCCCGCCTGAGGCGGATTTTCAACAAATCCTAGGCAGCAACCTCTTGGGGGGTCGCCCTGTTAAGGGAACGGCAACGCCCTCCGTCAGGCCAGAGGACCCTGATGGCCTCCTTATCTCCACAGACCACCTCACACATCCTACAGGCCACACAATCCTTTGTCCGTACGTTCCTGGCAACCTTGTAAATAGTCCCAGGCTCCCCATCCTCCATCTCCAGACAGCCAGTGGGGCACACGTCCACACAACGGTTACACCCACTGCACCGCTCCAGGTCTACTACCGCTAGCGGTCTCTCTTTTATCTTGAAGGTCTGTTGTCCATCATTATCATAAATACTATTTGATGGGCAATAACTCCCGCAGACGCCACAATCTATGCACAGTCTAGAATGAACGTAATGAAGCCTCTTTGCCTCCCCGGTAATAGCCCCTACGGGGCACTTCTTCGCACAAAGGGTACAACCTATACAGGTATCCGTAATCATATATGCCATATTTATCCTCCTTAGCAGTTAGTCTGGATGTCCAGCTATTCAGCTCTAGCTAGGAGACTATTCACAATTAGCGTACCAATTCTTGATGAGCAACTGGTAATTATCATAATATATTGGAAACAAAAGGGTTGGGACTCTATATCTGTTGACATGCAAGAAAAGGCGGTGTGTAGTCTTGGTCACATATTGTGCAGGACAATAACCGCACCAAAGATATAAGTGCTTGATAACACATATGTTACTGAGATACGCCCTTATACACATTACTTATATGCTAGAGTATACTCACTGAGACAGTTTAGGGTGGTTTCTGGGGGGAGGGGACTTGTATGTCAGGACTCTAAGAAGGTGTCATTGCTAGATGTAGGGGCGGGTTTGAAACCCTACAACTGGGCAGGGGCAAGCCCTGCCCCTACTTTTCTCACCTCTTGGCCAATTCAGCAGGTGCCCTGGTTAATAAATCTCCAGGGCTCATAATCAAATCCTTCAGGGCCTCCACCTGGTCTCCGGCACTGCCTGGGAACGTGTCCTGGAACTCCCCCCACGGGAACTTGGGCATCTTTGTGCCTACCTGTACCCTCTGGGGGTCGGTAAGCCACTCCTTTATCCAGTTGGGTCTCAGGCGTTCCCTGGCCAGGGACAAATCAGGCGCCCAACCAGAGGGGTCTCCTGAGGGCTTCAATTCCCCGCGGACGTGGCAGGAGCCGCAGTTCACGTCCTTGGAGTCCATGAGGTGTTTGGCCTTCATATAGTAGTCTGCATCCTTGGAACACCTTGCGTCCGCGTAGGCCCTCTCTCTCTCCTGCAGTCGTTCGTAAGGATACTCCTGATGTTCAAGGAGGGCAAAATATTTGGCCAGTGTGTTAGCCTCCTCTTTAGTAAGACCAAAGGTGGGCATCTTTACGTTTAGCCAGGGTCTCAGGGGTATTGGGGCCTGAACGAACCTGTAGAGCCAGTCTGCCTGCACCCTCTTTCCCTCTCCATAAAGGAATGGGGGGGCAAAGGCCCTGGCCTCCTCAGGCACCAGACCCTCCTCCTCTTCCAGCTTCCCTATAATCAGGGGGACTATCTCCCCCCCCATGGTGGGGACACGCCCCTTTACCTCAGTCAGCTCTACTGCAATGTTCTCTCCCAGCTTCTTCCCCATCTCCGGGTAATCCCGCCAGAGTTGGAAGAACAGGGTGCCCTCCTCCTCCATCTTGGTCATACCCTCCACCTTGGTGCCGTCGGCCAGGGTTAGCTTTTCCAGAGTGAAGGGATGGCATCCTACACAGTTATATCTCCTGATGAGGAAGGTGCCGTCCAAAACGGCCTTGTCCCGCTCTGGGAGATTGCGTTTAAATTTAGGAGAGACCTTCTCGCCCGTAAGCCCCATGATAAACGTAACCAGGGCCTGTGCCTCCTGGTCATTTAGCCCGCCGTTGGGCATACGGAGTTTATCCTCTGGCTTTTTGTATTTACCCGTATCATATATCCTGGGGTCTTTAAGTTTAGTAGTGAGCCAGGCGATCCTTGCCTTTGCCACCTCGTCCCTGGGGTTTTCCAGCCCTGTCTTGTGCATAATCTCATGTTCAAGCAGGGCAAAATCAAACCGCTCTATGGGCTTGACGCCCTCGTCCGAGAGGTCTGCCCCAATCTTACCCCTGTCTTCCATACCCTTTATCCTGTGACAGCCAAAGCATCCGTATCTGGCTACCAGGGCAAAACCTGCCTCGGCCTTACTGGGGTCACCAAAGTTCGCATGTTCACCGCCTGGCTCTTTTGTCCTGAGGGTGGTGAGGTAGGCCGCTATCTCTCCTGCCTCTTCCTTGCCCAGGCGGAGGCTGGGCATACGGCCCTGGGGCTGGTGCTTCTTCGGGTCGGCTATCCAGTCCACCAAGTAGTCGTAGCGGGCCTTCTCTCCTATATTGGTAAGGTTGGGGGCAAACTGTCCCCCCCTGTCTCCTATCTTGTGGCAACCCAGACACCCCGTCTTCTCAAAGCGGTTCTTGCCTGATTCCACCATCCCCGCCTCAAATTTGGGCACACTTAATGGCTCGGAGGTCTTCTGAGTTATCTGCCAGAGGTAGGAGGCTACGTTCCCTATCTCCTCCTGGCTCAGGAAGAAGCGTGGCATCTTGGTGTCAGCCCTGAATTCTTTGGGGTTATCTATCCAGGGGATAATCCACTCTGGGTATACCTTACTGCCAATCTCGTCAAGGGTCGGGCCTATGTAACGGGTCTTGTCCTCCCTCTCCAGGGCCCCTACTGAGTGACACCCAATACAGCCATATTCATGGAACAGTTTCCTCCCCAATGACACCACCTCACCCCCAGGGATGTCTATCTCGTAGTCATGGCACTTGAAGCAGGTAGCCTGGTTGTATTTGCCCCTGAGGAGGGGGGTGTGGACGTACTCCAGTTCTCCATGGGCCTTTTGGGCAGTGGTGGTGGCGTAACCCTGCCCTCTATGACACGGGGTACAGCCAAAGGTCTCTATGGGATGGGCGTCCAGTATGCCCCTTTCCGGCAGCCCGGGGGCAAGGGCTGGCAGGCCCACCACCATGGAGTGGGTCTTGAGGGGTTGTTGTATCTCCTCAAAACCCTTTGTGGCCACACCAGCGTGACAGCTATGACAGCGGTCTATGACCCCCAACTCGTTATTCACTATCTGTTTTATCTCTACCTTCTCCTTTTTTAACGCCTCTCTGAAGCGCTGTATACCCTTCAGGCGGTCCTCGTAGGCCAGTAGTTTCTCTTCCAGGGCCTCTCTTTCTCTGGACATCTCCTTTAGTTCCGCCCGAAGCTCTTTCTTGCGTCTTTGCATGGTGGCCATCTTGGTAGAGAGTTCTTCAATGCACGGCTCTAGCCCCTGGGCATCATGGAGGAGTTTGCTTTTATCCCCCCCCTCGGCCTTTTCCATCACGTACACGGTGGCCTGATATTCACCCCTATGGAGTTGTAATTCGTGGATATGCTCGGCCAGTTCTTTATCCAGCCTCTCCAGCTCGGCTATCTTTTTGTTCCTCTCCGGATTGGACTCCAGGGCCTTAGTAACCCTATCGTACTCCTGTCTGAGCCCCTTGTACCCTTCAGCAGCCAGGGCCTCGGTGGCCGCCTTCAGTTCCTGCTGGGATTTCCCATCAGCCACGGCCAGGAATTCCCGCTGATAGTGCTTCCAGGGCCTCCTCCCTATTACCTCATCGTACATCGCCCACAGGGTACTGATAAGGAGCAGGGAGATGGTCAGGGAAAACAGCCACGCAAAAGATTTTTCCTCTATGGGGTCTCTTTTACTCATATGTTAAACCAGGGTGTAACCAGGATATACTTGATAGAAAACACGAGCCTGAGGACTATCTTGATGGGCAGGGCCATCATGGTCCAGAAGAAGAAACCCACCACGCCGTAGCGGATGAGTCCCAGACGGTATATTATGGTTGACTCCTGCCTCTTGAGCCAGAGATAGGGCAATGCCATCCCCAGCCCGAAATAGGCCAGGATTGTAAGTATCCCCAAAAGGAGCCCTGCCGTCTCCGTCTTCAGGGCCGTAATACCGCTAATGTTTGCCAGGAACTCATTCCAGTTAATGTTCACCTCTGACACTACCCTGTGGGGGTCCCATTCCTGTCCCGGCCAGAAGAACATCCACCCTGGCCCACGGCAGAACGTACCAATGACTATCTCCAAGACCCATAGCACAAAGAAACCGAACCAGTATACCAGTATGGCAAAGGGCCTCTCGGCAAAGGTGTAGTAACCATTACCCTTGGGGTTTACGTCCACATAAGGTATGACCATCAGCCCCACTATAATAAAAGTGGGGAGCAGTACCCCTGCAATCCATGGGTCAAAGTACACCAGCATGTCTTGTAACCCCAGGAAGTACCAGGGCGCCTTGGAGGGGTTGGGGGTAAGGGTGGAGTCTGAAGGCTCCTCCAGTGGTGCGTCTATGGGGATAGACCAGAACATGAGCAGTGCCATAACGGCTATGGCACATATAAACTCCAGCTTCACCAGATGGGGCCAGCAATTGACCTTTTTGGGCAGCCCTTGCTCTTCCTCCGGGTACATAAAATCTATTACATCTACCACATCCCCTTTGGACTTTTCACCCTCCGGCCTCGGCCTGCCGGCCGCGGCCCTTCTTATGCGGTCATTTTTAAAGGCCGCCCAGAAGGAGAGGAACCAAAAGAAGAGGACGAGGAGGAGCATCCCCACGATGGGGATGTTATCCGGCTTACTGGCTATCTTAAATATATTGTGCCACACGGACTTTACCTTAAACCTTTTCCGCCTAAGGCGGATTGAATACTTGAACCCAAATTTTTATAGCGGCCCTGCCGTGCCACCGTCTTTTCTAGTCCTCCAGAAGTGTACGGCCAGGAAGATGATGGCAGTTACAGGCATGGCCACGCAGTGCCATACGTAGGCCCTGAGCAGGGCATTACCACCCACCACCGAACCGCCGAGGAGGGCAAAGCGGATGTCGTTGTAGGCCGTAACTCCCAACTGTTCCCCAAAAGGTCCCTCGTGGCCCAGTAATGGCGTAGCCCTGGCCATATTGGTACCCACCGTCACGGCCCAGAAACCCAACTGGTCATCCGGCAGTAAATAGCCCGTAAAACTAAGGAGCAGGGTCAAGACCAGCAGGAACACCCCTACTACCCAGTTAAACTCCCTGGGAGGTTTATAAGACCCGGTCATAAAGACCCTGGTCATGTGAAGCCACACGGTGATGACCATCAGGTGGGCGGCCCAACGGTGCATGTTCCTCAGTACCACCCCGAAGGGGACGTCGTACTCAAAATACTTCATGTCCCTGTAGGCGTTAATCTTGTCGGGATGGTAATAGAAACACAGGAACACCCCGGTAAAACAGAGGACTAAAAAGAGCAGGAAGGTTATACCCCCCATACACCAGCTATGGGTGAATTTCAGCGCATGTCTCTTTACGTAAGGCGGATGTAGATGGAGGAATACGTTACCTAAGATGGCCAGGACGCGGTTCTTTGGGGTGTCCTCAAAACCTCTACGGAAGATGGACTTGTATACCCGCGATCCAATAATAATTTCCTTTATCTCTTCTATTTGTTCTGTCAACATTAGTCTTTCCCTTGAGGATAACGCCCAGGCGGATACCGTCTTGAGGACTTTATACCTTGAGGAATGCCCCTTGTTTCTCCCATTCGCCCCTTTCCTGCCGGAAGCGAATGGACTTGTCTACGAGCAACTGCCCATCGGCCGCCAGGGTTACCTTCACCCTTTCCAGGGGTCTTGGCGCCGGGCCCTCGTAGTTTATCCCCTCCTTGGTAAAACCACTCCCGTGGCAGGGGCACTTGAATTTATTCTCCCCCTCCCACCATACGGGCGTACAGCCCAGGTGGGTGCACTGGCCAAACAGGGCGTAAAAACCCTCGCCCTCTCTTACTATCCATACCCTGTACTCCTTCTGAAACCTCGTGCTTACTACGCCGACCGTATACTCCCACGGGTAACCTGCCTTAAAGGTCATGGGAGGCTCAAAGAGGCACCGCGGGAAGAACAATCTCATAAAGGAGACCATCCATGCAGATAGGAATAGGGCAAAACCTGCCCAACCCAGCTTTAAAAGAAAGGAACGCCGGCCCCCTATCCCCAGCCCAATTTCCTTTTGTTTAAGGGGGCCAGCTTCCACAACTGCAGCTTTCTCGTCCACCTTCGCCGTATTCGTCTCCACGAACAATCTCCTTCAGTGTCTATCCTTTAGTAGCCGCAACCTTTAGGTTGCGTTGTTTCTCGTCCGCCTTAGGCGGACTAAAGCCTGCGGCTACTTACCTTGTATGTCTTCTCCACAAGTGAGTGGCTCCGCCTCTCGTTTCCATCCCTCTTCCGGCGCCGATACCTTCTTGGGGGTCACTCCAAGATACTGGCAATCAAAATCCACGAACTTCTCTAATAGCCTCCCCAGGGTCGTAAAGTAGTCCATATGCGAACTAACCGAAAGGGTCAGAGCAAAGGCCCCTGCCCACACGCCAATATGTCCTTCCACGAACTTGGCCTGGGCCTCACGGCAGAGGTCAGCCTTATCTTTCTCACCCTTTTTTAGTGCGTGGTACTCCTTAAAGCAGAGCACGTACATGAACTCCAGCTCCGTACCTATAAAGTCCGCCAGCTCCTTTTGTTCCTCCGCAAGGTTGAAACCGAAGGCATTGTAAAAGCCCTGGATGTCCGCCAGGTCCTGGCTTTTCATAAAGACGTGGGCAGAGGTGTAAAACGTCTCGTGATGGGGGCACAGGAGGCCCATGGAGAATATCCTGTTGTAGCCTCCCTCAACATCCCTCAGTCCGAAGGGGGCTATCTCCCCCTCCATGGCCTCGCAGAGGGCCCCCACAGATTGCAAGAGTCCCTCCTCTTCCAGGTAGGCGGCCGAACCCTTTAGCTCACTGGAGACGGCGCCTGCCTTTATCTCCCCCAGTACCTCTTCGGTGGGATAGGCAAAGCCCCTGGACAGGATGCCATAGAAACTGCTCCTCGCCAGGGCCTTTTGGGCCCTCTCTTCGTCAGGGGATTCTTTCACCACAACCTCTTTCCCGGCTTCTTGCATCAACGTCTCCTTGGTATAGTAGCCGCAACCTTTAGGTTGCGTTATTTCTCGTCCGCCTAAGGCGGACTAAAGCCTGCGGCTACGGGTATTTTTAAGTAACGTTCAGGTACTTCTCATCCCTGACGAGCACGGCCTCGTTGATGGGTACCCTCATAATCTCCTTATGCTCCCTCCCGTAGGCAATGATGGTGTCCGCAGTGACCTCGTAGCAGTAGATGAGCTTCTGCGTTACACCAAAGAGTTGCAGTACGGACAGGAGTTCGTGGGAAGGCTTGGTGTACTTGGCAATGGCCTCGTCCACACCAGGGCCAAACATCTGATGGAGATAGCCCCTGGGTGCCCACCTGGGCGGTATATAATACACGTTAGGCTCAGTCCCGAACTGGGGATACAAGGGCAAGGCCACCTTCTCCTTCCTGACCAAATAATGGACAGGGCTATCCGGGTCATCCACCCAGCCCTGCAGTCTTATCTTTCCCACACAGGCTGATATACAACGAGTGACCATGGGGTCTCCCTCGCTCATGGGGTCTTTCCCCTCCACCCTGGGATAACAGGCTATACATTTTTCAGAGACCCTGGTCTGCCCGTTAAACATAGGTTTCTTGTAGGGACACTGTTCCACGCACTTCCTGTAACCCCGGCAGCGGCTCTGGTCTATGAGGACTATACCGTCCTCTGGCCTCTTATAGATGGCCTTCCTGGGACAGGCCGCCAGGCAGGCAGGGTAGGTGCAGTGGTTACAAATCCTCTGCAGGTAGAAAAAGAATATCTGGTGTTCAGGGAGCATGGCCCCTTCCTGTACGCCATTAACGGTCTTAGGGGAACGGTTGGCGGTATCTTCAAAGAAGTTAGGGGCGCGCCATTCCTTGTCCTCAGGGACGTATCCCAGGGCCTGTTGTCCGCTGGCGTCTATTCTCTTGCCGGCGGCCTCAAATAGGGTCTCCCCTTTATACTTTCCATGGGGAGAATCATGTGTCTTACTGCTGGTATCCCAACCTGGTTGCGGGCCAAGGAGCTGGAGGGCCTTGGAGTCCCAGGACTGTGGGAAGCCTCCAAAAGGCTTGGTCTCCACGTTGTTCCACCACATGAACTCCTGCCCCTTGGAGAAGGTCCAGGTGCTCTTACAGGCCATGGTACAGGTCTGACAGGCTATACAACGGTTTATATTGAAGACCGCAGCGAATTGTCTCTTTGGGCGAGCGGCCTCGTACGGGTATTCCATCTCCCGCCCTAGCTGCCAATTGTAAACCTTTGTCATTAGATTCCTCCTAAGTCCTAAGTAGGGGCGACCCGCCGGGTCGCCCCTACCATATTTGCCTCTAGACGATGAACTTGCCGGCGAGGTAGTTCTTCATGGCCTCATTTTCATGGGCCGGGGTCAGGCCCGTCCTGGCGGGCTCCCATGCCCCCCTGCCGTCTATACCCCCATCCTCGGCCTTGCATACCCTTATCAAAGTCTCCTTGGGGCAGGTGTTGGGGGCATGGACGTCTATCTCAAACCCCTTGCCAATCCCTTGTCCCATGATGTTCTTCCTCACCAGGCTGTCAGTCATCATGGTGGGCTGTAGCCAACCCCTGGTCAATGACTGCTGAGAGCCGTAACGGAAGTTGGCCTGATAACCTGTGTCAGCCGTAACGGCCCTGCCGTCTGGCCTGGTCTCATGGGCCTTCACCGTCTTCCAGAGGGCCATGAAAGGTGCATGTTTCATCATGGTCACCCCTCTGGGGTAAGCCGGGTTGTATTTAACCCTGAGCATCAGGCGGGCCACCTTGTAATTGGGGTCGTCGTGTTTCCAACCCACGTAGGGCCTGTCATCAGGGTTTGCGTCCGCATATACATAGTCACCGTCATTGATGCCCAACTCCCTTGCGTCTTCCGGGTTCAGATGGATCTGGTGCTCACCCACCCCTGGGGTCCTCTTGTCCATACGGTAGGGGTCTCCGTAGTTGCTGTCCCAGATGAGGTTCCAGTCTGAGTTGCTCCAGGAGGAGTGTACCCTGTGCCTGGTCTTGGGGGTGAGGCAGTAGAAGCGATAGCCCTTCTCCCAGAGGAAGTTCTTGGTCTTTCTTACCTCTTTCCATGACATCTTCACGTTCCTTACGGACCGCTCATCTGCACCGGTGGCAGTCAGCGGTATACCGTAGTCATTGGGCCTTATGGCCGGGTGGGTACCCACTATGACGTTGGGCAGATAGGGTGTGGCCTCCACTGGTTCACGGAAGACTATGAGGTTCTCTCCGTATTCAATGAACTCGTCCTCGTCCCTGTAGAACTCCAGCCTTCCGGTCTTATTGTAGAAGGGCTTGGATTCCTGTATCTGCTCCCAGCCCGTTATCCTCGGGTAGGTACGGAAGAGCAGTAGGGAGCCACGGTCTTGCTTGAGGAGTTCATCCACCTTATAACCCTGGGTGGTAATACAGGCGTCAAACATCCGCTGTATGTATACCTCTGTCTTCCCTTCCAGGATAAACTTCCAGTAATCCCTGTAACGGTTATCCCCGGTAAGTTCTGCCAGCTTGCAAGCCACTCCGGCATATACCTCGCTATCTTGTTTGGAGTTGTAAAGTGGTTTTATCCCACCCTTCCAGACCTGGAGGAAGGGGTTAGAACATGAGGCGGTAAAATCTGGCTGTGTAAGTTCCATCCAGCTATGGACAGGGAAGACGATGTCTGAGACCTCACAGCTACCCGTCCACTCCCAGTCCTGGGCCACTATCATCTCCACCCTCTTGTTGGTGTTGTAAATCATTTCGTAGGCCCACTTGGCGTTATTGATGAGGTTCACGTTGGCGAACCATATAACCTTGGTGGGAGTTGGCATGTGGGTTTGGCCGGTAAAACACTTCCCATTTACCTTCAGGATGTTGTCCTGGTAGTTCCAGTAGCACACTTCTTCTGGTTTGAAGTACTTCTTTACCTTGATGTCCTCCACCTTGGCATTGGGGTCCAGGTTAACGTGGAAGGGGTCCTCACCCATCATCACGTACGACCCTGGGAAGACGGCAATCTTGTAATTCCCCGCCCAGTGACCGGGACCTCCGCCTGGCTTGCCGAAGTTGCCGGTGAGTGCCAGTATAAGGAAGTTTACCCTGTCTTTTATGTCACAGTGGAAGTAGTGATTGGTACCCTCACCCGTATGAATCATGGCTGGCTTTATGGTGGCAAAGTCCTTGGCCAGTTGCTCTATCATCTCCTTGGGGGTGCTGGTTATCTCCTGGACGGTGTCAGGGTCGTACTCGGCGCAGAGTTCTTTGTAGAGCTGGAACGAGGGCTTTACCTCTATCTCCTTGCCGTCCGCAGTTTTGACCTTGAAGCTCCCTTCCAGGGCGGGGTCAATGCCCATGGCGGCAAAGTGTTTGCCCACGTCCTCGCGGGTAATGACCTTGGGACCGTTGCTCTTGGTGTCCCAGACCACAAAGTCTCCCCAATCCTCTCTCATCTGGGGGTCTATAATCTGCACCTTCTTGCTGTAACCGGTGAGTTCCTTGTTCTTATAGCCGGAAATAATGTCTGCTGCCCGCAGGATCTTCAGATTGTCCAACCTCACCAGCAGTGGCAAGTCGGTGTATTGTTTTACGAAGTCCACCTCGTACCAGTTGTTCTTTATCAGTAGATGGACCACTCCCATCATCAGTGCCACGTCAGAGCCTGGCCTTACTGGTACCCAGTAGTCTGCCTTCTGGGAGGCAGGGCTGTATTCGGGGGAGATGTTTACAATCTTCCCACCCCTCTCCATTATCTCTATCCACCAGTGGGCGTCGGGCATCTTGTTTTCCACCATGTTCTTTCCACTGAAGACCATGAGCTTGGCATGGCGGAAGTCATTGAGGTCTGAGTCAAAGGTCTGGATGCCTGAGACCATAGGATGCCCAGGGCCCAAGTCTCCGTGCCACGTATAATTTGACCAGTTACGAGCGCCACCCTTACCATCGTAGAGGCCCAACATATTGCAAAAACGTACAACTGAACCGTAAATACGGGTCATCCCCAGGAATCCCATGCCCGGGCGAATCTTTATGCAACGGGCGCCTGTACCATGAGTAGCCTCAATCATCTCCTCCGGATAACCCTGCTTCCTGAGGAGTTTTGTCCCTTCCTCGCCCCCGTAGGTGGACATCACCCTGAGCAGGCCCTTGGCCACCAGGGTGAAGGCATAGTCCCAGGAGACCCTTACCCAGGTATCCCTGTCCCTCTGGAAGTATTTCTCCTGGTTCTCTGGGGTGTTGGGGTCTGGGAAGCCATTTTCTGCCCACTCCATCCAGCCCTTCCGCACCATGGGGTATTTTATCCTGTAAGGGCCATATACCCTCCTGACCAGTGTATATCCCTTTAGGCAGCCACGAGGGTTCCACATAGGGGAGCATTTATTGCCATGAAGATCTTCCACGAGGTGACTATCGTAGTTCTGCTCTATCCTTGTTACAACGCCGTTTCTTACAAAGGCCTTTAATCGGCAGTTATGGGTATCGTTGGGTACACAGCAGAAGGTAAAGGTCCTATCATAGGAATACTGGTCCCTGTAAACCTTCTCCCAGTTTCTATCGGGGTAGTGTTCAAGGGGGTTAGGAATCTCCGTCTGTGCCTCCAGGAAGCGGAGCTTCAGGCCCGTGGCCATGGCGCCTCCTGTGGCCATCCCTGTATATCTTAGGAAGTCGCGTCTGGAAATCTCCATTATCTCTTATCCTCCCTCTATGATTTGTAGGGGCGCCCCGTCGGGTCGCCCCTATACCAGTTTCCTGTAACGCTACATTTTTAATCTAAACCAGGTAGATACAAACTTTATGCCGTCCCTGTCCTGACGGGCACCATCCCATACGGCAAAGGATACGGGGATGGCGGCACCCTTTGAGAACTTTACGTCCCTGGCCTCCTGGGACTCCAGGGGACGCCTTAAGACCACCTGCCACTTGTTATCTGACCAGTCGCCTCTCCCCTGGACGCCCTGCGAGCTGACGGGCTGGGACTCCAGGCTCCCAAAACCTACGGCATTCAGGTCTTCTACGACGGAGGGGCGGTGGTCGCTGGAAAACAAGTTGCCTGCCGCACGACCAGCTAGGTAGGTCTTATCCTGCACCTCCTTGGGGAAATAATAGGTATCCACGTGCATGTACGGATAGACGTGCTTTATATCGGTATAGGTGCCAGCGTCTGCCTGCCAGTCTCCCTTCCAGTGCCAGATGTTGACAGGAATCTCCAGCCCTGTCATGGTCTTACCATTACCCATCCCTATGAAGGGGAACTCACCGCTGGGGGAGAACTGTACGGCTGCACCGTCTCTAAAGGTCTGGGGTTGGGAATAGCCCATGTTCTGGGTAGCGTCGTCCCACTCCAGGTGTATGGCTATGTCCTTGCCGTTGTAGAGGGCACGGACCCGTACGTGCATGGGAAGGATTTCTGGCTGCCATAGCCTGTTAAGGGGTATCTCGTATTCCTTTGCTGACTGCCAGACCGTGGCCTCGGGGTTATCGTCTGGGATATCCTCGTTAGTCTGGGTGGCCACTATGGTGGCGTCGGCCGGTGGGGTAGCCAACCTTACGTCCGGGTTCTTCAGGGACTGGACGTATTGGACTAATGACCAGCGGTCCGCATCTGAAAGCTGTTCACCGGAGAAGGCAGGCATTGGGGTGCCGCTCATCCCGGTAGCAAACCTCAAATAAACGTCTCTGTTGGTATTACCACCCTTAAATACGCCTGTGGTAAAATCTCTCACCTTTATGGGCCTGCCCCAGTCGTCCACCTGCTCCTGGGCCGAGGGACCGTCCCCTTTCCCAAGCCTGCCATGGCACTTTATGCATCCCAGCTTCTCCTGTTCATAAACGGTCTTCGCCTTTGCAAGGGTCTCAGTGGCCATGGGCGGTTCGGGGGCGACGGTTAGCGGGTGTGGGGCCCCCCTGAGCTCAAAGAGGTTGTAGGTCTTTCCCTCTTCCTCATCAAAATATAATGCGAGGGTCTTTATGTGTTGTATGGCGTTCCAGCGTTCATCGTCTGCGATATAGGCAAAGGAGGGCATGGCGCTCCCCGGGACACCATCAGCAACGGTCTTAAAGAGGTCGTCATCGGTGGGCATCTCTCCGGACGGGGTGGAGCGGAGCTTGAACTTGCCGCTTGTAAAATCTGCAGGTTTGGGGTACAGGAAGACTGCGGCCAGACCCTTGCCATCTCCCTTTTCTCCGTGACAGCCCTGACACCTCTTTTCAAAGACCCCCTTCCCTGCACCTGCATCTCCCTTAGCAAAGATAGGGTCATGGCTGAGGGCTATCAACCCTAAACTAATCAGAAAGACGACTGCCCGTCTCGCATATCCCATAACTCCCTCTCCTTTTACCTATCGTAGGGGCAATTCATGAATTGCCCTTACAACTTTGAGGACAGTTTATATTCTTCAATCGCCTTGCTTAACACCTGCACAAGTAGGTCACCTTCGGCCTCCCCATCCATGCAGAAGAAGGCCCCGCCCCCGGTGCAATATTGAAGAGACTGGGGCGTCCAGGAGTCAGCACTCACGACCACTGGCATCTCTGGGGAGATGGCCTTTATATCCTGGAGCGTGTCCGGGACACTGATTGTGTCGTCGGCCCCTTCTCTCATCACTACTGCAGAAAAACCTCCCCTGTTGAGGGTGGCCGATTCGGCTGAGCTCACGGCCGAAGCCCTGCCACCTTCCCTGAGGGCCTGGAGTCCAGAAAATCTATCCTCCACGGTCATGGTCTCGTAACCTGCCTTGTTCAAGAGGAACCTAATCCTCTTCTGGTGGTTCCTATCACTATCCAACACTAATATCTTTTCCCCCATGCAGTCTCACCCAAATAAAAAAATATGTAAGTTTTCCGCCTTGCCTCAGACACGGTAGCAATTGACATACCATTTAGGAAACATGCCTTAAGCCTTTTCTTAACGTGTTGAGAGTAAAGGGGTTGGTACAACTTATGTGGACACAAATGAAGACAGTCCTGTTACAACCCTGTCGGCAAATTGTGGGGTGGCAGATGTAAGTGCTTAATAGTAAAGGACCTGAGTGGGTGTACTCTAGTATACGTGTCTGTGTACTAGAGTGTGCGTTATATGTTAGGGGATTAGGGTAATCTGCCTGAGGCGTATGATGTAGGGGCGACCCGGCGGGTCGCCACTACAGTTGGGTATTATGGTACGTCTGCAAAGGCGAAGGGGCGTGTAATTTCTTCTATCTGGTCTACTTGGTAGTAGCCTGAGGTAGGGAGTCCCGCATGGTCAGGACTTCTTCGGAAAGGTTCAGCTTCTTTATGATGCGGTGTAAGGCAGTCCTGGTTATACCGCTCTTTTCGGCCGCAAGGGTAATATTACCGTTACACCTCTTGAGGAGGTTCGTAAAGTATTCCCGCTGGAAGTGGCGGAAGACCTCCTCCTTAGCCTTATCGTAAGTGGCACTGCTATAACCCTCGGCCTCTACTAACCATGGGAGCGGTTCCTGCCTGAGCAGGATGTCTGAAGGCTGTATATCCACTCCTTCTGCAACGAGCATGGCCCTCTGGATGACGTTCTCCAGTTCCCTGACGTTACCGGGCCAGTCATACTCCATTAAACGCCTGAGGGCGCCCGTGGTAAGACCCTTCTTATCTTCCCCTTCTGCCCATTTCTCCAGGAAATGACCCGCCAGCATAGGTATATCTTCTTTCCTTTCCCTCAGGGGGGGGACGTTAATCCTCACCACGTTGAGTCTGTAGTAGAGGTCCTCCCTGAACGCACCGTCCTTAACGGCCTTCTCCAGGTCAGTGTGGGTTGCAGAGATAAAACGGACGTCTATCTTTAACGGTTCGGTAGCACCCACAGGGATAACCTCCATCTCCTGTATCACCCGCAGTAGCTTACTCTGGAAGGCCAGGGACATGCTACCTATCTCATCCAGGAAGAAAGTACCCTGTGTGGCCTGGACTAAAAGGCCCTTTTTGTCGTAATCTGCCCCGGTGAATGCCCCCTTCTTGTATCCAAAGAGTTCGGCCTCTAGCAGGTTCTCTGGTAAGGCGGCGGTATTAATCCCGAGGAAGCGGTTCTTGGAGCGGGGGCTGTGCTGGTGTATGGCCCTGGCAATAAGCTCCTTGCCGGTGCCGCTCTCCCCCTGGATGAGGATGGGCACCTTGGAGGGCGCCACCTTCTTGATGGTCTCAAAGATTTCCTGCATCTTCCAGTCACGCCCAATGATACTCTCAAAGACATGGGCCTTGTTCACCTTCTCCCTGAGATATTCTAACTCCTCATGGAGGCGCTTATCCTGGAGGGCCCTCTGTACCACTATCAGTAGCTCATCATTATTAAATGGCTTCGTAACGTAATGATAGGCCCCCTTCTTCATGGCATCTATGGCAGATTCTATAGAACCATACGCCGTGAGGACTATAACCTCTATCTTGGGGCGAAACTCCTTTACCTTTTCCAGGAGGGAGATTCCACCAATCCCCGGCATGCGGACGTCTGTTACCAGTACGTCCACAGGGTTTCTCTTTATATACTCCAGGGCCTCTTCCGCCGTAGGGGCAGTACCTACCTCCCCTATCTCCCTCAGCACGAGGACAAGGCCTTTCACCATATCTGGTTCATCATCCACTACGAAAATATTAGGTTTACTCATTCTCTTCTATACCTGGCGGTATGACCGCCAAAAGACGTTCAAGACAAGTCCACCAAAGGCAGGTACCTCAGGCACGACTCGCACTCCACTATTTCCAACTCCAAAGACTTTCAGCACTTACCATAGAATTCCCTTCCCTGGCAAATTCTCCCTTAACGGGCAAGACCACCGTAAAGCGGCTACCCTTGCCCACCTCACTCTCCACCTGCATGAAACCACCGTGCCTCTCCACGATGTTCTTACATGTGGAAAGTCCCAGCCCGGTCCCCGCACCCTCCGGCTTTGTAGTAAAAAAGGGCTCAAAGAGCCTGGCCATATGCTCGGGGGCTATCCCCGGGCCATTGTCCTCAAAGACCAGTCTCACGGCCTCCAGGGTACTATCTTCCTGGAGGACGTCAGAGGCTACCCTTAATCTGCCCCCTTTCTCCAGTGCCTGGATGGCATTAACCACTATATTCATAAACACCTGCCGCAGGAGGTCAGGGTCTCCTTTAAAGAGGGGAAGCCCCTTGTAAAGCTCGGTCTCCAGTCTTATCCCGTGCTTCTCCACTAAGGGACGGCACATAAAGAGGACGTCCGTTACGCAGTCGTTAAGGTTTATATCCCTGGGATGCACGGGTACCATCCTGGCATAGGAAAGGAGGCTCTGGATAACCTTCTTGCATACGTCGGTGTTCCTCTTTATAGTATCCAGGTACTCCTGCAGGGGATTGCCGTTTGGGACCTTCTTCAGTGCCATCTGAGTGAACATGGAGATGACCCCAAGGGGGTTATTCAGTTCATGGGCTATCCCTGCGGCCAGTTTGCCAATAACCGTCATCTTTTCCTGGTGCATGAGCCTCTTTTCCATCTCCCTCCGCTCCGTTATGTCACGATTCACCAGCACCGTACCCAGATGCTT
>MHYW01000123.1 GCA_001828545.1 Planctomycetes bacterium RIFCSPHIGHO2_12_FULL_52_36 | reverse complement strand
GGGTGGCTATAAAGGGGGGAATCCTGTCGGGAGTGACCCTGCCGCCTCCTGGGGCATTATTCCCATTACCTGGCTGGTGGCCCTGGGGATAGGTTCGGCCCTGGGAGCCTTCAATGGGGCTATGGTCATTGCCTTCAGGATTCCCCCCTTTATAGCCACCCTGGCCATGATGACTATGGCCAGGGGGGCCGCCAATATCTACTGCGATGCCAGGCCCATAGGGCACCTGCCAGAGGAGTTTAAGCTTATCGGTACCGGGTCTCTGGCTACAATACCAGCACCTGTCTTTATTATGGCCGTCCTTTCTGCCGCCATCTTTGTCATAACCCGTTACACGGTCTTTGGTAGATACGTGTATGCAGTGGGAGGTAATGAGGAGGCGGCCAGGCTCTCAGGGATAAACGTCAAGGGGGTGAAGTTCTGGGTCTATGTGGTTAGCGGGATGTTCGCAGGGATATGTGGGATTATCCTTGCCAGCCGTTTGGGGTCAGGAGACCCTAAATTGGGTCTCATGTACGAACTCATCGCTATCGCCGCCGTGGTACTGGGTGGCACCAGCCTCATGGGAGGCAGGGGCTCCGTTATAGGCACCATCTTTGGTGCCCTCTTTATGGGTATACTGGAAAATGGACTCCTCCTCAAAGGTGTCCCTACCTTTTATCAATGGGTAGTAAAGGGGCTGGTGATACTGATAGCAGTGGTGATTGACCAGTTGAAGAGGCGGTAGTGGTTGAAGACATTCAATCCCTACAGGTTGGGCGTCTCTACTATATTGGTCGGTAGGGGGGATTTGACAGGAATGAACCGTACGGAGGGTTTTGTGTCTTCGTATCTAAAACCAGGGACCTCACTGGTAAGACCCTTGAGCGTCTCTAAAGGTTTCATCTCCAGGGCCAGGCCCATACAGGTATGGGCGCAGGCAGGTGGTACCCCCTGCTGGACCAGGGGATAACAGCCCATACATTTTTCCCATCTGGGGCTGTATTCGTCCGGTGGCTCCGGGTTACGCCTTGGTACATGATAAGGACATTCCTTTTCACAAAGCCCGCACTGGATGCAACGGTGGTTTCTATAGTCTCCCCGCCCCCCATTCCCAAAAATAACGTCGTTGTATATCACCAGCCCATCTTCCAGCAGTTTTCCATCCGACATTATTAAATGGCCTGGTATCTCCTCTTCCCTTGTTGGGGTGATGACCACATAGAATTTACCGTCCCTTTCCTTTATCCACGACTGGCGTCTTATCCATTCAGGGTCTCTCTTGAGGTATCTCTTGGTTGGACAGGCCTGGGCGCAGGCAGGCTCCTGGCAGTGGTGACAGCTCAGGGAGAGAAAGAGCCTGACAGGTTTAGGGTACTCGCCCCCCTCAAAATGGCGGACCTTACGCCAATTAAGCTCTGTCTGCCACTGCTGTTTACATGCCATCTCGCAGGCATGACAGCCGATGCAGTTGTCCTGGTTTACCACAAAGGCTAGTTGGCCCATTTTCACCCTCATGCGTGGGTGGACATCCGCCTCAGGCGGATCCGCCCCTACTTGTATATTTTCACCCCAACCTCTTTTGTAATGCCCTCTCCTGAGAGCCTCTCCGCCTTACCAGGCATGAAGAGGCCATCGTTAACCCCTTTGCCTTTAGCCAGTTTGCCCAAAGCCCAGTGCCCGTAGCCATGATGTAGCCCCACCACCTCAGGGTGGATGCCCTCCGTGAGGTGTACCTTCACCCTGGCCTTTCCATGGGGGGACTCCATCCAGACCTCCTCCCCTTCTGCCAGGCCCAATCTCTTACCCGTCTCCGTGTTTACCCAGAGGGGGTTATTGGGTTTCAAGTCTATCAGCCATGCGTTATTGAGCGTCCTGCCGTGGGTATGTTCCGCCTGCTTCCAGGCCACAAGGTATAGAGGATATTTCTTAGTGGGTCTGTCTTCTGGTTCTTCGTAACGGGGCAGTGGTTCAAACGCCTTCTCTTTTAATTCTTTTGAGAAAAATTCTATTTTCTTTGAGGGGGTATCAAATCCTCTGACTATCTTTTCTCCCAGCTTTATGCCAATGGTCTTACCCTCTTTATTTCTTACAATCCCTGCCTTCTCATCAATTATAGCCCCTTCGGGTACTTTTACTTCTTCAAGATGTTTTTCATAACGTGTCTGACCTGACTTCCATACGGCCCCCGGGAGGCCCTTTAATTCCTCCAGACCTATACCTATTCCCGCCCTGAGTTCGGCATCCATATATTCCTCATGACTCACTTCAAAGCCCTTCCCCTCTTTATCCTTTAGCCCTAGCTCACGTCCGAGGGCCATGACGAACTCATACTCTGGCATGCCCTTTACGTGAGAACCAACCACGGGCTGTCTAAGGGCAAGGGTGGGCCAGGTGGTCCAGTTTGCAATAAGCTCGTACCTCTCAAAGAAGTGGGAGCCTGGGATGACAATATCTGCCAGTTCCGCCGTCTCCGAGAGGAGGGTATCAACTGTCACTATAAAGTCCAGACGCTTCAGGGCCTCTACGTTCTTGGTGGTGTTAGGCACGGCCATGACAAAGTTCTGGAAGACGAAGACCCCTGCGTGCAGCTGATAGGGCTTGCCTGTGAGCATGGCATCCCTGGCCTCACAGTATATGCCCGAACCATGCCCGAAGGGATATTTAGTGCCCAACCCATCCACCCTTGGGGGCAATGGTCTTTCCAACTTCAGTCCCCGCCTCTTTGGTCCCTTGCGTTCAGGGAAGAGGAGTGTACCGGGCCTATCAATTTGGCCTAACAAGACCGGCAGGAGTGCGATGGCCTTGGTGGCCTGGGTGGCGTTGCTGTGATGTCCGGGGCCGCTCCAAGCGTCTACCACAAAGGGCCTGGTGCTGGCAAGCTCCATGGCCAACCTGCCGATGGTCTCCCTGGGGACGGAGGTGACCTTCTCGGCCCATTTGGGTGAGTAGCCCTTTATGAACCTACTGAACTCCTCAAAACCAGTGGTCCAGTCTCTGGCAAAATCTTTATCAAATAGTCCTTCTTTTACTATGACGTGGGCCATGGCCAAGGCCAGTACGCCATCTGTGCCAGGTCTAATGGGCACCCACTCATCTGCCTTGGCGGCCGTATGGGTAAAGACCGGGTCTATTACTACCAGCTTTGCCCCCAGTTCCCTCGCCCGGTTAATAATTGCGGGTAAGTGGGCCCACTTGGTGGCGGCCAGGGGATTCCAGCCGAAGAGCATTATGTATTTAGAGTTCTGTAAGTCACCTAGTGGGCGATCGTGTCCCATTACCAGCTTGTACCCCAGCTTCCTGCTCACGTCACAGATGTTAGAGTGCATGGAGAAGTTAGGGCTGCCGTACAGCTCACAAAAATCCTTCTGTATGTTTATGAAAGAGGCGTCCTCAGAGCACCAGAACAGGGACTCGGGGCCGTATCTCTCTTTAATCTCCCTGAGCCTTCCTGCCACCTCCTTTATGGCCACCTCCCAGGATATGGCCTCCCACCTCCCGCTACCCCTGGGACCGATGCGCCGCAAAGGGGCTGGCACACGGTCGGGGTCATAAAGGGAGGCCACTGAGGCGTTACCCTTTGGACATAACTTTGCCCCACGTCCCCTTTCCCTCCCGTAGTCCTGCGAGACGTTACATACGCCAATAGGGTTCTCGTCGTTGGGTATGACCCCCTCTACCCTGCCTCCTACCACGTGTACCAGCATCCCCGTGGCCCCTCCACACATCATACAGCAGGTAGGGAGCCACTGGTCCACCGTCTTGTCTGGTGTGGCCCCGCCAGCAGAATCTTCTGAGGCGGACGCCACCCTTTCCCAGAGGGACTCATTAAAAAATATCGTGGCCAGTCCGCCTGAGGCGGATTTGAGGAACTGACGCCGTGTGAACTCTTGGAAGCCTCGTATCATAACGTTAGTTAGGGCTGGGGCTCTGTCCCCAGCCTAATTGGGGGCATCCGCCCTAGGCGGACAACATGCCCCTGTCCTTCCCTAAGAGGGCAGAGGTATGGGCCTTTCCTGCCTCTACCCCTGGCTGGTCAAAGGGATTTACGCCAAAGAGTTTTCCTGCCAGGGCCGTCTGAACCTGGAACATATAAAGGAGTCCCCCCACATGAAAAGCGGAGAGTTCAGGGAGATATATAGTGTAGCTGGGACGCCCTGCCTCGGCAAGGGCCAACTCTGTCCCCCCACGCTCCGCCTCCATAAGCCCCGCCAGGGTGTGACCTGAAAGGTATTGAAAATCCGCCTCAGGGGATTGGGGGATTTCCACCTGGGCCTTGAATTTCTCTACCGCCACAAAGGTTATAACCTTATCAAATGGTCCCTCCATGTAGAGTTGGAGTTGGGAGTGCTGGTCCGTGGGGCCAACGGCCATGACAGGCGTGGGGCCACAATGAATGACCTTTCCTTTAAGGGAGGACTTCTTCCCCAGGCTCTCCGCCCAGAGCTGGCAGAACCATTCCCCTACGGCCTCCAGAGCCGAGGAGTAGGGCATTATCACGGTGATGTGCCTGCCTCTTTTGTAGCTCAGGTATTGGAGGCATGCCCCTAACATGGCTGGATTTTCTTGTAGGGGCACGGCATGCCGTGCCCCTACTTGGCACCGTTTATCCATCTCCACCGCCCCCCCAAGGAGTTCATCAATGTTTATACCACTGACGGTTGCAGAAAGTAGGCCCACAGGGCTAAGGACTGAATATCTCCCCCCTACCCCTTTGGGGATAAATAGTTGCCTGTAACCCTCTCTCTCCGCCAACCTCCTCAAGGCACCGTCTTCGGGGTCAGTAGTAGTTATGATATGCCTCGGGTAGGCACTCCCAAGACTGTCCTTCAGCCTCTCCCTCACTATTAGAAACTGGGCCACGGTCTCCACTGTGGTGCCGGATTTGGAGATGACGTTGAAGACCGTGTGCTTCAAGTCCAGGGACTTGAGTAATCCATCAAACAGGTCTGGGTCTATGGTGTCTATGACGTGGATCCTGGGGTTCTCATGGCCACTGATATAAGGAGGATTAAGGGCCTGGTGCAGGGCAATATTGCCCAACGCAGAGCCGCCGATGCCCAACACTACAAAATCCCTTACCCAGGACCTTAGCTCCTTGTCAATCCTTTTTATCTCTCCTACTACCTCCTTTTGATAAGGGAGGTTAAGGAAGGGGCAACGTCCCTTGGCCCTCTCCTCCTTTAGCTCCGCAAGACAGCGCTCGGCCCGTCTTCCCAGCCTTTGCAACTCGGCTGGTGATAGCCCATGCCTGCCCACGCCATCCCTGAGCATATTCTTAAAATCTGTGCGGAGCATTTCCATAAGAGAACTCAGGATACAGAATTCAGGGTACAGAATCAAGGATACAATCCGCCTCAGGCGGACTGAATCCCGTATTCTTTCTTCTTGAATTCCCCCAGCGTTTTTGTTAATTGTCTTAAGATTGAAGGTGAGACAGGAGGTTACAGTATGTGCGGTATAGTGGGATACGTAGGCCATAGGGAGGCCCTGCCAATCCTCCTTGATGGGCTAAAGAGGTTAGAATACCGGGGGTATGATTCTGCCGGTGTTGCCTTGCTGGAGGGGGAGGAAATCCATAATATAAAGTCAGCAGGCAGGATAGAATCCCTTGAGGCAAAGTTAAAGGACCAGAAGTGGCAAGGTCCCTCCCGGCAGGCCACCCTGGGGATTGCCCACACCCGCTGGGCCACACATGGCCTCCCCACCACAGAGAACGCCCATCCCCACCTTGATTGCCACGGCAAGATTGCCCTGGTACATAACGGCATTATTGAAAACTACGAGT
>MHYW01000122.1 GCA_001828545.1 Planctomycetes bacterium RIFCSPHIGHO2_12_FULL_52_36 | reverse complement strand
TCCAGGGCAGGCATGGGCAGGTTCTGGGCCTCATCTATTATGAGGATGGCGTTCTCCCCCCCTTTAAGGGTATTCAGTAAGAATTCGTTCAGCTTGTCCAGCATCTCCTTCTTGGAGAGCCGAGTACCGCCCTTCTCCAGGATGCCGAATTCATGAAGGACGGTCTCCAGAAGTTCATCCTCCGAGAGGAAGGGGTTAAGTATCATGGCGGTATGGGTCTTCCTATCCAGCTTATCGTAGATGGTTCGGCAGAGGGTGGTCTTCCCTGCGCCTATGGCGCCCGTCACCACTATAAAGCCCTCCCTGTGCATAATCCCATACAGGGCCTGTTCTAAATTGGCCTTATGCGTCTCACTCTGGAAGAAGAATTTAGGGTCGGGGGTGAGGCTGAAGGGTTTCTCTTTTAGACCAAAAAATTCTAGGTACATAGGCTCATCTTCTCTCCGTAAGTTTTAGTCTCTGGATATCCTCGGTAGCCAGGTCTTCTACCCTTTCTCCAGCAACGATGGTAGGCGTAAGGAATATTACCATGTCTCTCTTACTCTTTTTGTTATCTACCTCCTTAAAGAGGAAACCCAGTCCAGGTATCTTCCCCAGGACAGGCACCTGGTTTTCGTTCAAGTTCTTTTTATCTTGCATAAGGCCGCCTATTGCAATCGTCTCACCGTCTTTCACCCTTATTACAGTATCCGTCTCCCTCACGTCCAGGATGGGTGCCGTGGCGGATGCGGTGGGGGTACTAACGGTGGTCTCGCCTACTTGCTCTGTAACGCTGGGGTGTATGTTCATGGTAATGAACCCATCTTGACTTATCTGAGGGGTAACGTCCATGGTAACGCCCACTGTGATTGTATTCTCCTCCACGTTTGAGCTTGTTGTGGCGGTCCCCGTTCCTGAAGTAACTGTCGTTGAAACCGAAAAGAACGTCTTTTGTTGTCCCACCCTTATTATGGCAGTCTGATTGTTCAGGGTGGAGATCTTGGGGCTGGAGATAACGTTTACGTCTCCCTGAATGGATAGGGCCTCTACGATGGGCTCTATGTCCCCAGTCCTTAAAGTGAATTGGAAGAATCCTGCTACGGTTTTTATATCCCTCGCAATCTCGGGTAATAGCTTTCTATTTGTGTCCATGCTTTGTCCAATGGCCGCAGCTGGAGGTCTCCTGTTGCCCGTTTTATATGCCCCTCCGAAGAGCATATCAAAGTTTATGCCGTATCGGAATTCGTCATTGAGGAAGACCTCCACTATCTTTGCTTGTATAAGTACTTGTCTCTGGATGGTACCCTCTACGGCCTCAAGTAATTCAGCCACCTTGGCAATTACTTCAGGAAAGGCAGTTACCAGGATTATGCCAGCCTGACGGTTAATAGAGAATAAGCCCTTTATACCTGGCGGCAGGGTGGTAATAATGGATAGTGCCGCCCCTGCCCCACCGCTTCCTTGCGCACCAAGCATTCCGGCCGACTTTAACCCTATGGCTACCAGGGACATCTCTATCTCCTGGAAAATGTCCTGTGTATCCGTCCCTTTTACCTCACTCTTACCTGCCGTTAATGTACCACCTGTTGCCGCAGAACCCACACTGGTAGAAAGGAACCTCTCGCCGCTCCTCTTGGTAAGGATATAGTTAAGGCGGAACATCCTTGTAATAGCTTTGGGTTTGGATACCCTTATAAAACCGCTATCTACCCTGTACTCCAGACCCATAGGGCTCAGTAGGGCATCCATGGCCTGAGCCATGGTCACGTCTTTTAGGTCTAGAGTTACTTTTCCTGATACATCCGGGTCTACAATGATATTGACCTTGCCTTCTTTAGAAAAACCCTGGAGGACGTCTCTTATGTCGGCATCCCTGACAAAAAGGCTGTAGACCCTGGGGGGGTCGGGCTTTTTTACCTTCTCCTCCAACTGCAGGACAGGTAATTCCTCAAGTCTCTTTTTCTTGGGAAGGTCTGTCAGGCTGGGGGACGTAACAGAGTCTGTAGGGAGCTTCTTAGCAGCAGGGACACACCCCACAACAATAATGGCCAGAAAGAAGACTGCTACGGGGAGGGTCTTTCCGCTTAAGACGGACCGACCTACGATGGACACAAAACCTCCTGAAATACCTAAGTCCTTGCCACCCCTCCCTCTCGCACAGAGGCCTTATCGTCCCAGGTAGGTTAAAGGAGACTGTGCTTCAAACGGTAAGAATATAACAAATGAACGCCCCAAGTCAAGGGGAAAATAGCAGGCGATTTAGTAGGGGCGACCCGCCGGGTCGCCCCTACACACCCCTTTGTCCCCTCTTTCTAGAGGGGAAATAATGGACAGGCATGACCTACCTGAGGTGGAGAAGGGCCTGCCCTTGAGCGAAGCGAAGGGATAGACTACATTCTTTTTCCCTACCCCCTACCACTGAAAACATTGGAAATTGGAAATTGGAAATTTTAAAATTTCTAATTCTTTTCCCTCCCTACCCCCCACCCCCTAATGTTTGCCTTCCTCTACGGGTCTCTTTATGAATAACTGGGGTTTTTCCAGGAGGTTTAGTATCTTACTAATTGGTCTCCCTTCTGCGTCTGCCATAAGCTGTACGACTGGTCTGAGTGGAAAATCCTTGTGGACGGCAATTACCTTGGCCGTCTCCCCGGTGTTCAGCTCCACAGCACTACCCACAGGGTACACACCGAATTCCCTTATGAATGCCTTGGTGACCCTGTGGCCAAAAAAGGCCACCCCCTCCTCCAGTATCTCTCTCATGGCGGTGTGAGGAGGCAGCCCTGCGCGGACGGGGCGGTTGTGCGTCAGACTCTCGTATGCCTCGGCCACTGCTATAATCTTTGCGTATTCGTGGATGGCCTCCCCCTTTAATTTGCCAGGGTAACCACTGCCGTCCTCCCTTTCATGATGCTGGAGGACGACTTGTTTGAAGACCTCGTTATTGATACCAAGTCCCTCCAGAAACCTTTCGGTGTACAGGGGGTGCTTCTTTACTTCCTCGTATTCACTTGTCTTCAGCTTCCTTGGCTGTTCTATGATGTGGCTCAACAGGACTAGACCTATGTCTCTCAAGAAGGAAATCATCCCCAGTTCCATCAGGCCGGACTTGTTATAGTGCAGAGACACGCCTATTTTAATAGAAATGACGGTTACGTTTACCGCATTGGAGGCAAATTGACTATAGCTTTCGTCTGAAAGGGCCGCAAGCCTGACTATACTTTCATTCCCTAAGGTGAGGTCGTCTATGAGCTTCTCTATTGCCTTCCTTACTCTTTCCATCTCAAAGTTATGTCCTTCCTTTATTTTATCAAAGACCTCCTGGGCAAGGACCACAAACTCATGGTAGAAGGTCTGGGCCTCTTTCCATTCGTCCTTTAATTCTTTAGTTACCTGTGTTTGAGGGGTTGCCTTTTCTTCGGCCTCACCTTTCTGCCCGGCGTCCACTTGTTTAGATTGTTCCTGTATCTTCTGCCCGATGATACTAAAACGGAGTCTCTCCTTTGGAGGGTCTTCCCGCTCCGGTGGGTTAAGCCCCTTTAACTGAATATTCTCTTTTGGGGCAGTTAGGGCGGTACCCTCTTTTTCTCTCTCCAGGATATCTCTAGAACCGCTTAGACTCAATTTTGCCTTCTTTTCTCTCTTCTTTGTGATTTGAGACCTCTGAAAAAGTGCCTCAATAGACTTCCTGTACGAGTCATCCTGTGATATTCCTAGCAATTCATTCTTTTCATCTTCAGACATGACCCCTTCAAAAATCAACAGCTTACGGTCAACGTCGTAACTTATCTTCTCTTTGAGGTTATCAGGAAATTTTGCCTCCAAAGGGAGGTTTTCCAGTCTTTCAGAAATCTCCATCTACTTCACGTACCGTGCCGCCAGCCTCAGGTCATCTGCAACTGCCTTTACTATAGCGTCGCTCACCATTTCGGCCTGACTGCTGAATCCCATGAGGAGGCTCAAGTCACAGATGTTATTTATAATCCTGGGGATGCCCTTTGATGCCCTGTATACCTCCTCAACGGAGGTAGCATTGAATATCTCCCTGTTGCCACCCGACGCTTTCAGCCTGTAATCTATGTATTTCCCCACCTCTTCTTTACTAAGGCCCGAGAGGTTGTATCTTATTGCTATACGTTGTGCCAGGGGCTCGTGTTGCCTGATCCTTTGCGCCAGTTCCGGCTGGCCCAGGAGGACAATGGTCATGAGGAAGGCATCATTCTTCTGGAAATTCAGTAGTAGCCTAATTTCCTCAAAGATGGCCTCGTCCTTGATAACGTGGGCTTCGTCAATTACTAGTACACAGTGTTGGCCTTTTTCGTTACTCTCAAATATGGTGTCCTCCAGTCTATGGAGCAAATCTAGCTTACTTATTACCGGGGGCAGGCTCTCAAGCCCTCCGAACTGGTATATCAGTTCCCGTAACAGGTCCTCAGCACTGAGGTTCGGGTTTACTACTACGGCTATATTATAGCCCTTTTCCTCTCTAGAGAGTAGTCTCACCAGCATCCGGCTGAGGAGGGTCTTACCGGCGCCGATATCCCCCGTAATCATAACGGCCCCCTTCCTCTCCTTTACCCCGTATAAGAGCCTGGTGAGGGCCTCCTCGTGGTTTACCGAGTAAAAGAAGAAATCCGGGTTAGGGGTGTTTTCAAAGGGTTTCTTTTTTAGTCCCCAATAGTCCAGGTACATGGCCTGTTTCCGCCCTCTTTAAGTCCGTCAATCTAATGACAACTATAAATATAAGAAGAAGTTGGAGCAAAAGCAACAATGCATCTACCGGCCTTGAGTTCCTGAGGGTTACTGCACCTATAGATATTACAAGACTGACAAGATAGATAAGTAATACTGCCTCCCGCCGGCTAAAGCCTGTGGCTACTAGCCTGTGCGGGAGGTGGTCAACCCCGTGGTAGATAATCGCCTCTTTTATGGTATGTGTAGTCCCTTCCAGATACCTTTTACTGATAGTATACAAAAAGTCAAGGATAATTACACCTAATATTAATATGGGTATTACGGCCGCCTTGATGGGATGCGTAGACCATTCTCCCATAACCCCAAGAGTGGCAAGGATATAACCCAGGAAAAAGGAGCCTGAATCCCCTAAGAAGATGTTGGCGCCATTGTAGTTGTACCTTAAGAAGCCCAGGGTTGAACCCATAAGGGCACAGGCCAGTAGACCCCAGGCCCACTGGTAGGTCTGTACGGCCACCAGCATATAGGCGAAGCCGGCTATAAAGGCAAGGCCGGACGCTAGCCCATCCATGGTATCGGAGGCATTGAAGGCGCTTACCACCCCTGTTATCCATATAAGGGTAAAAAATAAGTTAAGGTAATAATTGTAAAATAATGACAGGATTATCCCGTGTCTGGAAAGGAGATACGTTATACCCAGGAGCAGGAATAATTTTATTGTGGCGGGTAACCCCCTTGCATCGTCTACCAGACCTATGGCGATTACAAGGGTGCCGCCCAGCAGGATACCAAGCTGTTTGTCGGTAAGGAGGTTAACGTTGTAGAGCAAAGGGACTGTAAAGCCCAGGAAGACGGCGAACCCTCCCATGCGTGCGGTAGGTCTTGCGTGGGGATTTGTCTTTCCAGGGTGGTCCATTGCCCCAATCTTCTCGGATATAACCCTTACGATAGGTGTTGCCACCAGGGTGATTAAGAGGGCCATCCCAAAGATTTTACCGCAGGCTGTTAATGGCTCTGTCATCTGAACTCTTTGTCCTTCGGGCAGGGGTAAACCCTGCCCCTACAATTAAACCTTTGAACCCTTTCCGCCTCAGGCGGATTAAACCAAATTATTTTGGGCAGGGGTAAACCCTGCCCCTACAGCCGACCCCAGGAGTATCTCAAGACTCCTCTCCCCCTCGTTAAAGAGGAGGTCAATAGTGGACATGTTGGGCATAAAAGGCTCATGGAGTTGCCTGTATTTGGGGTGATGAAATTCCTGGAACAGGCTCTCTATTCCCTTTTCCCGCATCTGGTTGACGTCCACATAGTCCTTACCGTGGATACCGTGCGTGTATCTGCTGGCGTCCAACTTCACACAGATGTCTATGATGAGTTCTGTGGCCTTTCCCTCTACCCCTAAGTCAGAGGCCTTAAGCACCCTGGTCTTTATGCCCAATGCCTCTTTTATATAGAGTATCAGGGCCTCGTTCAGGTCTGACAACCTTTCCCACTCCTTATTATAGGTCTCGTGGAAGAAATCGGCGTATCTGTTAAAGTAGGGGGCCTTCTGGTAATTAAACCATATAGATTTCCAGTGCTTGCGCCTCCAGGGGATGGCGTTATTGATGTGGACGTCCATAATTTTCTGGGTGTATTTCCCTTTGGTAAGGACCGGGACGGTAAGCCACGCCCAGCCTTCCTGGGTACGAATCTTGTTGCGGTGCATCCACCCAAACGGGCCGCGCTTCACAAATTGGACGTTGTCCACAATGACAAAGGTGTCTACCTGGGCCATCTTGTGGAAGAATCCGAGATGAGGGAGGTAATTGGGCTGGTGTCCTGCTACCATCATGGCCCTGAAAACACCTCCCCAACGTTCCTGGCTACGTATTCCACCTGTTCCTGGCTCAGGGACGGGTAAATGGGTATGGAGACTATGGTACGGTGGGCCTCCTCTGCATTGGGAAACCCCCCATTGTCCAGGTGGAGGTACTGGTGAAGGGGCTTGAAGACGGGCCTCTTGGATTCTACCCCCCTGGCATCCAGACTCTTAATTGTTTCCTCCATGGTCCGCCTTGTCTTAAGGACGTACCTGTAAAAGGCGTGGGTAGAACCCTTTCTCCTGTAGGGTATCTCCAGACCATAATCCTTCAGTATCCTGTCGTAGGTGGCCGCTATCTCGCATCTCCTTGAGATAAAGTAATCTAACTTTCGCATCTGGCTCAGTCCCATGGCGGCCTCTATGTCCGTCATCCTATAGTTGTATCTTACCTGATAATCCTCTCTCTCATCATACTCTCTGAGGTCCCTTGCCTTTTCCATCAGGGTGCAGGAATTTGAGGCAAGCATGCCGCCGTGTCCTGTGGCAATCATCTTGGTGGCGTAAAAGGAGAAGATGGAGGCCACCCCCAGGCTCCCCAGCCTTCTTCCAGCCCTGAGTGGATAGTTACCACCAAGGCTATGGGCACAGTCCTCAATAATTGGAATTTCCAACTCTAACAGACTATTTATATCTGCAGACTGACCAAAGGTATGGACGACGATGAGGGCCTTTGTCTTTGGATTGGCCTGCCTCTTGACTTCCTTTAGGTCTATGTTCAGGTCTCGTCCATCTATGTCAACCACCCTGGGGGTGGCCCCCACATAGAGGATGGGGTTGAGCACTGCTGCGCATACGTAGCTGGGGACGAGGATCTCGTCCCCTGTCCCTATGCCCATGGCCAGGAGCAGGAGGTGCAAGGCCGATGAACCGGAGTTGGTGGCGAGGGTATACTCCACCCCCAGATAGTCCTTAAATACCCTCTCCAACTCCTCCACCTTCGGTCCCTGGGCAATGTAGTTGGAGCTAAGCACTTCCATTACCATTTCTAACTCCTCTTTCTCAAGCGTGGGTAAGGAGTGAGGTATCTTCCTCATATCACCATGCGATAACACACGAAGGCCTCGGCGGCCTCTACAGCTATCTCGCTTCCCCTCAGTCTTGCCAGCCTCTCTACGTTTTCCAGGCTGTAATTATGGTTGGGCTCCTTCAACTGGGAACGGTGACACCTTATTGCCCCCAGTTTTTTGTCCAGGTGCTGGGATATGTCTACGTAGAGGTTAGGTTGAAATACCTTGTCTGAACTCCAGCACAGGGTGGGGCATTCGTAAGAGACGACTACCTGCTGGAAGGCCTTGTATTGGGGCAGGGCGGGGCGGCACGCCGTAAACCCTGCATAAAAGACGGCGGCGTGGTCCTGGTTGTATGAGGGTACGGGAAGGGCTATCATGGTGGGGCTTATCTTGTCTATGGATACACTGCTCTCCCTCTCTATTACGCTTACCAGATCCCGTCTGGGGATGGCATCAAGACGGAGGTATTTCTCGTCGTCCTTGTAGACTATGTCATAACCATCTATTTTAAGGAATTCGGCCGCCGCCAGGAACTCGTCCCTCCGTACCTGTGCCTGGACTACGCCGTCCACCCCATAGTGCTTCAGACTCCCAATGGACATCACCATGACATAGGCCTCTCCACCCATGTCCTTTATCTTGGCTATAAGGCCTGCGCACCCCAGAGACTCGTCGTCCGAATGGGGAGCCAGCACCAATAGTCTCTGCCTTGAAAGCAATTTTTCGGCCAGGTCCTTGTGCATTTGGCTAGCAAGTCACCATTTTTATTGGAAATTAGTACATTGTAATTATCACCGTAAGTATCATCTCTAGCAAAATCTATACCGACCCATTGCCTTTGGTAAGTGATAAATACCAACAGTTTACAGAAAAAATTTTATTTATCAACAAGTTTGTTTTTAAAAAGACTACAAATTTTGTAGCCCTTACACCCCAAAATCAGGATGCCTTTCTCACTTTCTCAGAGACTCCAATTGTAAAAGATACGACGCTAAAATATAATTGTGCTAGTATAGATGAGAATAACCTGTCCGCCTTAGGCGAATTGACACTATCATGCACATAGACATCCTTACCCTCTTCCCAGAGGTATTTCCTGCCTTCCTCGGACACAGTATCCTGGGGATTGCCCAGGAGAAGGGGCTGGTGGATTTCCGCCTCTGGAATATAAGGGATTTTACTCAAGACAAGCATAAGAAGGTGGATGACAGGCCTTTCGGCGGAGGGCCCGGGATGGTCCTCAGACCAGAGCCTGTCTTCAGGGCAATAGAAGAGGTAGAGAAGGAGGTGCCGGGGACGGTGCCACCAAGAAAAATCCTCCTCAGCCCGCAGGGTACGAGATTTAATCAATCCATGGCCAGGGAGCTCGCCAGGGAGCCCCGCCTCATGCTCCTCTGCGGGCATTATGAGGGATTTGATGAAAGGATAAGACAGGGCTTTGATTTCCTGGAGGTCTCTATAGGGGACTACGTCCTGAGTGGGGGAGAGGTCCCTGCCATGGTGATAATAGATGCGCTAGTGAGGCTTGTCCCTGGGGCGCTGGGGGACGAGTTTTCTACCGTAAGCGAATCCTTCAGTGAGATGCTGGGGGAACCCCCTGTACTCCTGGAGTATCCCCAATACACCCGGCCCAGGGAGTTCAGAGGCATGAGTGTGCCAGAGGTGCTGTTATCGGGGGACCATGAAAAGATAAGAAAATGGCGTCTGGAGCAGGCAAGGCTCCGCACCTGCCAGAGAAGACCCGACCTGTTGAGGGAGTAGTAGCAAGTAGCTAGTAGCAAGTAGCTAGGAAAAGATTCAACCCTAGCTACTGGCTACTGACTACTAGCTACTATTTCACGGTGTTGAAAAGCCGTACTCCTTTAAGACAGCCCTTCCTTTATCGCTAGCCAGGAAGGCAATGAAGGCCCTGGCCTCCTCCTTATGTAAGGTACCCTTCACCATGGCGATGTAGGTCTCGGGAGGGGTGTACAATTTGTCCTCTACAGGGACGTACTCCACCTGGGTGGAGGCCCTGAGGGATTGTGCCCCAATCCCAACCGGTACCCTTCCTGTCTCCACCAGTTCAAGGATGTCAGTCACCCGCTCCGCGTAAAGGATTCGGTTTTGTAGCCCTATCCACAGACCTGCATTTTGCAGGACCTCCTGGGCCGCCTTTCCATAAGGGGCATGCTGGGGATTCGCAATGGCAATTAAGGAGAAGTTGGTTATGTCATGGAGCCTGTCTATCTTCCTTGGCGAGTCCTTTCTAATTATGATAACCAGCCTCCCCCTGCAAATTACGTTAGAGGTGCCTTGTACGAGGAGTTTTCTGTGGTAGAGTTCCTGGATAAAATTGGCCCCGGCGGCTATATAGAGGTCGTAAGGTACCCCACCCTCAATCTCATGGGCCAGGAGACCACTGGAGCCAAAGGTGAAATTTGTTTTATAGCCTGAGACCTTTTCAAATTTGGCAGCGGCCTCCTCCAGGGCATCCCTCATGCTAGAGGCGGCCGCTACTAAGAGGGTCTGACCTGAAAGACTGCTTGCCTGTAGAAGGACAAGAATCCCTGCCAGGATAAAAGATACAGTCTTTTTTCTCACTTTTGGCAGAAGTAGTCCGTAGGGGCAATTCATGTTGAAAATCTGCCTCAGGCGGGAATTGCCCCTACCTTGGTTAGGGGGCACCGGGAAGGCTGGGCCCAGGCGTACCGGACAAGCCATCTGTACTAAAGGTAATAGCTGGGGTAGAGGGTGTACTTGGTGTAGTTGGTACAGTAAATCGGGACGTATCTTTTTCACTGGACATCATGCCAAAAGGCGCCTCAAAGGTGGTGCTAGGTCTGGTGGTTTCGGGTCGTGTCAAGGTGCTGGATGGGATGCTCGCATAGGGGTCTTTTCCTGGAACCTGTACGCCAGGGACCTTTCCAGGTTCCAACGGGGAGACCCCGGTAGTTGTCCGTACGTCGTAGACCCTTTCGGATCCTGATGCAGAGGCTGTAGGAGCCGTACCAACATTATGGCTACCCGCCACTTTCGTCTGAGACGGAGACAGGGTTGGGTATGCCCCAGTCGTTAACCAAGTACAGGAGACTAGAGACATCAGGGCAAGACTTGCCACAAACAGGAGACTTAGATACCTCATTGTCTTTTCCTCTTTTAACAGAAAAACTCATCAAAAACCCTCTGTTCCAGGAGGGCCCATATCCCCTCTTCCATATAAATTTTACTGGAAATTAAGCTGGTAGTAAAGACAATCTCTTGTGTAGAGGCGACTCGCCGGGTCGCCCCTACTCACCGATGTAAGGGGGAGACTTCCCTCGCACATTTTGTAACCCATGTTTGTAGATAATACAAAATATCCTTATTCCCGCCCATAAGGCCCATATCCCATCTTCCAGACGTCAATTTTGGTAGAAACTGAACCAGCGGTAAAGGTAAGCTTAGTAGACGTGGGCATTCCTATGCCCGTTACGGTAAATCTTGCCAGGCCTTTTTTGTCCGTTACTTCGTGGTCCTCTATGGTGGCTACCGAGGTGTCTTCAATTGTTGCGGAGACTGTCTGGTCAGGTATTGGCCTTTTGTCGCTGTCCATTACCTTTACGAATACAACCTCCGTATCTCCAGAACCAGCCACCTCCACTGCCCAGGGACTTACCTCCAAAAATGCAGGCCCGGTGGCAGGGAGCGAGCCACTAGGGGCGCTAGGAACGCTGGGGACGCTGTACTCGGCGCAGGAGGACAGAAAAACCATACTTGCAAACACTGCACACCACAAGCGGTTCCTGGCAGCAAAAATTGTTGTATTTGAGTACTTCATCCTTTTTCTCTGTAGTTTTATCTTAGCAATAAAATTATCTGCCTGTCCATAAAAATACATAATAATCCATGCACCTTTAATCTTCAGGAGTTTATAATCACCAAAAATTCTGTTGACTATGTGGAGGGCTCTTTTTAAACTGAATAATAATATTTTGAGGAAGCCCTAAGCTTGTGGTGAACGAAGCGAATCTGATGGAAATCTCAGCCTATTCCCCTTTCTGGTTAATTGTAGTCTTTTACCTCCTGAGTGGTATATGGGAGGTTGGCCGCCTCCTCAGACCAGAGGGGTTCAGTAAGCAATGGGCCGACCGACTCCCCTTCATGGCCTTTGCCCTGCACAGCCTTTTTCTCCTATATCTGGCCTCCAGGGTGGAGAATATCCCTGTCACTAACCTCTTTGAGTCGGTGGTGTTCCTTACCTGGTGTGTGGTGGCAGTGTTTAATGGGGTGGAGTACCTCTATGGAGTCCCCTCCTTAGGGGCCTTTCTCTTCCCCCTGGTAACGGTGCTGGGCTTCTGGGTACTAAGCCTGGGAGATAACCTCCTCGGCACCCCATCCAATCTGAGCAAGTTCTGGCTCATAGCCCACACTATCCCCCTCTTCATGGGTTATGCCGCCCTCACTCTTACCTTTGTCCTGAGCCTTATGTACCTGACACAGCAGAGGCAGTTAAAACACAAATTCTTTGGCCCCCTCCTGCTGGGGCTACCCTCTCTGGAGAGCCTGGACAGACTCATGTGGAAGACCTTGAGCTTCGGGTTCCCCCTGCTGACGCTGGGACTGGTCTTCGGTATTTTCTGGGTCAAGTATTCTAACATCCTTGGGCCTCAGTGGTACATGGACCCAAAGGTGGTAATGGGCACGGTTACCTGGCTGGTCTATGCCGCCCTATTGCATCTGAGGATAGGCGTAACCATGCACGGGAGCCGTGTGGCCATGCTGAATATAGCAGGTTTTACACTGGTGCTTTTTACCTTCCTGGGGACCTTTTTCCTCGGCGCCCAACATGGCTATAAGAAGGTCTCTAAGGAAGACACAATGATTATAAAAGGTATCAAGGAGTAATATGAACATCCTTGTTGTGGGACTAAACCACAAGTCTGCCTCCGTGGAGATAAGGGAACAACTGGCCTTCAGTCCTTCCAGGGTTACTGAGGCCCTGGATAGATTCTGCAGGTGTTTCCCCTCCAGCGAGGTAGTAATACTCTCCACCTGTAACAGGGTAGAACTCTATGCCTGTTCTCCAAAGACCTCCTCTGAGTTCACAGAGGAGGCCATCTTTGACTTCCTGGCAGGGTTCCATGGGATAGAGAAGGCCCGCTTCAGGGAAAACATGTACGTCTATCAGGACCTGGAGGCGGTGAATCACCTCTTTTTCGTGGCCTCCAGCCTGGACTCCATGGTACTGGGGGAGTCCCAGATTGTAGGCCAGGTGAAAGAGGCCTATGCGACCGCCTGTAGCCAGGGGGCCACTGGAAAGGTCTTCCATCAACTCTTCCAGCAGGCCCTCAATGCGGCCAAAGAGGTACACACCCACAGCAAGATTGCCCAGGGGAAGGTCTCTATCAGCAGTGTAGCCGTAGAGTTTGCCGAGAGGATTTTCCAGGATTTCTCTGACAAGACGGTATTTATCATTGGGGCAGGGGAAATGGCCGAGCTTGTACTGAAGTCCCTGGTGGAGCAAGGGGTCAGGGCGGTGATGGTCTCTAATCGCAGCTATGACCGTGCCGTGGCCCTGGCCAATGAGTGTGGAGGTAAGGCCGTACGTTTTGATTCCCTGGAGGAAGAACTGGCTAAGGCTGATATAGTCATCAGTTCTACTGCCGCCCCCCATTACGTCCTCCATCCTGAACACATAAAAGGCGCCATGCAGAGACGTAAGGGCACTCCCATGTTCCTCATAGACATCGCCGTCCCCAGGGATATAAACCCGGAGGTGGGCAAGATAGAAAACGTCTATCTCTACAATATAGATGACCTGCAGGGCGTAGTGAGCCAGAACGTGGAGGAACGGACCAGGGAGGTGGAGAAATGCCGGGCCATGGTGGAAGAAGAGGTGGAAGAATTTATGGCCTGGATGGAAGAGATGAAGATTGTCCCCGCCATTGCCCGACTAAGACACCACTTCCACCACGTAGGTAAAGAAGAACTGGAGAGACTCAGGCCAAAACTCGGCAACTTGAGCGAGGAATACTGGCAGGAAGTGGTCTACACCATGGAGAGGACCCTGAATAAACTCCTCCACAGACCCCTGGAGGTAGGCAAAGAAGAGGCCAAGAACGGTGGGGGCTACCGCTACGTGGAGACCATCAAGAAACTCTTCGGCATAGGACACCATCAAGACTCCTCCCCGTAGAACAGGTAACAAGAGACGAGCCAGCATCTGCAGGCGGTTTCTGGCCCTCTGCTATCAGTCTTCAGTCCCCAGGCTCCAGTCTCCTGATAACTTACCACTGACAACGGATAGTTGATAGCTGACTGCCTGGCAAAAGGCGTTGACAGAAACTCTTCAAAATGTATAATCTAGCTTTCTTTCCAGAAAAGACAAGGCAGAGGGGAAATATATGAAGCTACTCTTAATCTCTCCAGAGCTAAAGGAATCCATTTTTAGTTATTCAAAGAAAGACGTCAGATCCTTCTGGTTTCCCAGGTTAAGCCTCCCGGTCCTGGCAGCCTTGACCCCACCCGATGTGGAGGTGAGGCTGCTGGACGAGAGCATAGAAAAGATAAACTTTGAAGAAGAGGTAGACCTGGTGGGTATATCGGTAATGACCTTCCTCTCCCCCAGGGCCTACGAGATAGCCGGAGAATTCCGCCAGAGGGGTGTAAAAGTGGTGCTAGGCGGTATCCACCCCACTGCCGTGCCAGAAGAGGCAAAATTGCACGCCGACAGCGTAGTAGTCGGAGAGGCAGAAGGGCTCTGGCCACGCCTCATACAAGACTTTAAGAATGGAGATCTAAAACCATTCTACCGCCAGAACGGACTCCCCTCCCTGGAGAACCTCCCCCACCCCAGGATGGACCTATTAAAGAGAGATGCCTACCTTACCGCTAACTGCCTCCAGGCCTCCAGGGGCTGCCCCTTTGGCTGTGAGTTCTGTTCAGTAACCAACTTCTTCGGTAACACCTACCGCCTCAGGCCCGTAAAAGACGTAGTAAAGGAATTGGAGAGCATGCCCCCCGGCTACGTCATGTTCCTGGATGACAACATTGCCGGTAACAGGAAATATTCCATGGAGCTCTTTGAGGCCATCAAACCCTTGGGGCTTGCGTGGTCAGGGCAGTCAAGCCTCAGGCTGGCCGATGACCTGGAACTCCTGAAAAAGGCCGAGGAAAGCGGTTGTAAGGGCCTCTTCCTGGGCATTGAGAGCCTCTCCCAAGAGAACCTGAAGAAGGTAAGAAAGGGTTTTAACAAGGTAGAAAAATATAAGGAGTCCATCAAAAAATTCTTTGACCACGGGATAAGTATCACGGCAGGGATAATCTTTGGCTTTGACGGAGACGACGAGTCCGTCTTTGAACGTACAGCAGAATTCCTGGAAGAAAATAGGATTACCCTGTCCACCCCCGCCATCCTGACCCCACTGCCAGGCACGCCCTTTTACCGCCAGATGGAGAAAGAGGGCAGGGTATTTGACAAGAACATGGCACATTACGATGGCCGTCACGTCACCTTCTACCCGAAGCTCATGTCCCCCGAGACCTTACAGGAGGGTTATTACTGGCTGAATCACCGCCTGTTCTCCATACCCAGCATCTTTAAGAGGGTAATCATGCCCGCACAACCCTATCTACTGTCCAGGCTGGGCATCAACTGGACCTTCAGGCGGATGGCCAACCGTGTCCCAAAGGGAGGTATATCCCCCATCGCCAGGCTCCTCCATCGCATCCAGGGCACCCTCAACTCCTCCTCGGAGGGACTCATCCCCAATACCCCACCAGTGACTGACCTTACTGCATCTGGACAGCAACCCGCCCCAGACGGAGACGTCTCAATCGGCCTCTCCCACCTCCTGCAAAACACCAGAGAGGAGGTTATTGAGAGGATACTTAGCATCCATACTACCTATGATGAGAAGATCAAGACCATACGTGTCTCCCTGAAAGGGGTACTGGACGAAAGGGTAGTAAAAAAGTTCATAAAGAGGATTAACAAGATATTAGCTACAGGGGTGGTAGAGGTGGTGGTGGATTGC